>CAZIUX010000017.1:0-11702 GCA_964542795.1 uncultured Muribaculaceae bacterium | reverse complement strand
ATTAAAAAATCAATGATTAAGAATATCATTGATTACAAAACTAGCACACAATAATCCCGCGGTAGCAGGAACAAATGAATTTGATCCTAATATTTTTGATTCAGAAACCTTTTCTTTACTCGATACAACCATTATTTTTTGATTTTTAAACTCACGTCTTAGTAATCTTGCTAGTGGATCATAACTAGTTTTACTTAATTCAGTTATTTCTAGTAAAGAAGGATTAAACTTTTTTGCAGTTCCCATACTTGAAATTATTTTAATATTAGATTCCAAACATTTTTTAATTAATAATATTTTAGTTTTTACAGTATCACAAGCATCTATTACATAATCAAAATTATTATTAAATAATTCATCAATATTACTTTCATCAAGAAATAATTGTCTATCATTTACTATAATATTAGGATTAATGAGAAGTGCTCTTTTTTTAGCTTCTTGCACTTTTATTTTTCCAACATTATTTTGATTTGTAATTATTTGTCTATTTAAATTACTTAAATCTATTACATCATGATCAATTATGGTTATTTGACCAATATTAGAGCGTACTAAAGCTTCAAAAGCATAACCCCCTACTCCACCTATTCCAACTAATAAAACATGTTTAGAATTAAGTAAATCAAGGTTATCTTTTCCTACTAATCCTGTTAATCTTTCAAACATTTATAATCACCTAATGTTAATATACAGATTTAAAAGAATATTGTCTATCTAAAACACCTTTTGTTATAGAACTAGGTTGTTTTACTGATGCTAACTTATTTAAATGAATTTTTGTAACAGTTGACGGAATAAATAATCTTGAATTTATTATTTTAGCCTTTAATCCAGAAGTCTCTGCAAGACATGTTATAGGAGACCCAATAATACCAGTAGTATATTCATCACTAATCATTCCTCTTGTAAACGTAGGGAATAAGCTATTTGATTCTAGTGGATCAAAAATACCTTTTGTATTAGGATAATCATTTTTAAGTATTTTAAATAGCAAATTAAATGCAGGCTCCATCCAGTAAGGAGTTACTCCATTATGCATATGTCCTGATAGAATTAAATCTAAAGAATAAGCAAGCTGAGTCTTACTAATAACATCTTTATCCATAATGTTTCTTGGACTGTGTGATAAACAAATATTATAATGCTTAGGATCTATATTAATATTTAAACCATTAACAGTTTTAATAAAATCTTCTTCAGATTCTCTTTCTACTTCATAATGTTTATAGCCATCAAAATCTAAACCAAGAAAACTAATATTGTCTTCAGAAAAGTAAATTTGTTGATTTTCTAAAATAGAAACCGCATCAATTTGACTTAGCTTATCAAAAAAATCCTTACTAGAAAAATGTTTCCATTTACCAGAATTCTCTTTGTCTAAAGTTAGGGTATCATGATTTCCTTTAATAACTAGTAATCTCTTTTTTGCAAGTGAAGATAATTCAGAAAAGAAAGGAACTAATCTTTTATCAATTCTCATTGCATCATGAATAATATCTCCCAATACAAGAATATAATCTACTTGTTTTTCATCAACAGTTTTAAGAATATCCTCATATTTTTTACTTGGTGTTAATTCACTTGTATGTAAATCACTTATTTGAACAATCTCTGTTGGACTTAAAATCTTTTCATTATTAATATAATAATCTTTTACTCTCATATTATTCTCCCTAATAAATTAAATGATATTATACTAAATATCATTAAAAAGTCAAATAAAAACCCAGAAGTCCAGAAATAGTGATAAAATCCCTCTCTCTCGAGGTGGGCATCACATATTTGCCATTAGGATCCTAAATTAATAGTATTCAACACCGACAAATAATTAGATTCCCGATAAATCACTTTGTGGGTTTTATATAAAATCCGGTCTTCCAGGCAATTATATTATATCAAATTAATTGAATATAATAAACAAGAAAATAAAAAAAAACAACGAGTCACGCTGTTTTTTTTTATCAAGTAAGTAATTTAATTATTATCGTGCACTAATAATAATTATTAATAACACCGTTTGAATTGACAATTCAAAACTTTAATACTTAGCTTGAATTTTGGTTAAAGTATTTAACATAAATTGCTACTATTCATATTTAGATTTAACCCTAGGCTAAATGCACTTCATCAGCACATTTAAATTAAAAAATAATATAAATATTTCGAAACGTAACAGTTTATATTAACTGGTGTTCCCCTTTTAATTAAATGTATAAAGACATTTAATTAACTAAGTCAAATAATCTTACATTTTATTGTATTCTTATTTGATGATTAAATCATACAATATATATATTAATAATTCAATATCAAATTAATATGTTTGTGTAAATAAGGTGTTAATCATCTATATCATAATCATCAAGAAATGATTTTTTAATTTTGTTTTTATTATACCCTAATACAGTACTCAGATTAATATTATCACTGCTTCTAAAAATATTTAAAGGTATATCTTTATAGACGTGACTTAATTCTTTAATTAAATTCTTCATTTCCAGTCTTTTACTATCTACTTTTTTTGAAGAAACTGAACAAGCACAGTTTAAAAACGATAACTTATTGTAATTTGCCCATTTGATAACATCATTTTCTCTTACTAAATAAAGAGGTCTAATTAATTCCATTCCTTTGTAATGGTCACTTTTTAATTTAGGAAGCATTGATCCATAACTTCCAGCATACAATATGTTAAGTAAAATAGTTTCAATTACATCATCAAAATGGTGTCCTAAAGCAATTTTGTTACATCCTAGCTCTAAAGCTTTACTATACAAATGTCCTCTTCTTTTTCTAGCACATAAATAACAAGGAGCTTTTTCATCTTTAACATCATTAAAGATATTTGATTCAAATATCTTAATATCTAAATTAAGTTTTTTGGCATTATTAATTATTTCTTCTAAGTGATGTTTTTCATAACCAGGGTCCATTACTAAAAATACTAAATCAAAATTATATTTAGAATGTTTCTGTAATTCTTTTAATGTTAATGCCAAAAGAAACGAGTCTTTGCCACCACTTATACAGACAGCAATTTTATCGTTTTCTTTAATTAATTTATAATCTTCTATTGCCTTTAAAACTTTTTTCCAAATTATTTTTCGATATGTTTTTGTAATACTTTTTTCGATATCATTTATCATTGATTTTTCCAACGGGCAAGAATATCAGCATTGCTACTATATGGTGCTGGTGTTGGAATTTCCATTTTACAAATCATTGGAATTTTAAATGCACTTCCAAACCCGACACAAGTTCCTGGTTGAAGAGAATTTAATTTATTCATAATATCAGCTGACATATTAGGTAACATTTTTTCAATATATTCTAGATCTAATGGATGAGTCATTTTAAATATCATAAAATTAGATATTTGAGATACTACTGTATCAGACATTTCAACAGGTCTTTGAGTTATTAGATCTAAGATTAACCCATATTTTCTTCCTTCCTTTGCTATTCTATCAAAAATATTATAACCAAGCAAGAAGGTATCGGTATCCTTTTGAATATAACGATGAGCTTCTTCTAAAAATAAATGGAAAGGTATAGATGCTCTTTGTTTTCTTGTTTTTGTAAATTCAAATAATAGACGAGCAAAAATTTTAACGATTGTTTTAGATATAGCATCATCAAGATCTTGTAAATTTATATTAATAATTTGACTTCTTTTATTATTATAAGCAATTAAGTACGATATATATCTATCTTTACTTATATACTCAGGGAATTCGAAGAATCTCTTATTTGGACTATTAATTATTGTATTAAGTCTTACCTTCAAAATCATCGCGGCATCTTGTAATTGATTATTTGTTTGAAATCCTTCACTTATTAGAGTAAATTCTAAAGCTTTGGCAAAATCAGTAATTGAGTAAAATGCATCTTCAATTTCTTTAGTGCTTTCAGTTGATTCATCAATATATTTCATAATATATTCATTAATCAAAACACTTTCACCAAAGTTGCCTTTAGAGTCAATATTAAAACATTCACTGAATTTTCTTGTGTAACCAATTCCAGGAATAACAGCATTATAATTAAATTCAGGTGTTGAACAAGCTGTAATTAATTTAAATATATCATTTTTTTTGGATGATGTTGTTTGATTAGAAAAAAGAATTGCTAAAATTGCTTTTGCGATTAAATGATTTTTATATTTCATTGTTTCTTGATCATTTTTTGAAAATATCTTTGACAATTTTAATGCTCTTTCAATAATTGGTAATTGAGCATGTTCTGATGCTTGTAATAAAAGTGCTATATCCTCTATCGTTAGTAAATAAAATGGAATACTTAATAATTGATCACCTTGCTCTTCGGGTGTAGTTGTAATAAATTTATATTGATAATTAGGATTTAAACCACTAATTGATTTAAAAGCATTCTTATATTCTCCATAGGCATCAAAAAAGAATAAATTTGAATTATAGAATAACAATTCCTTATTTGAAAAAATATTTTGAACTAATCTTGCTACTCCCCAAGATTTACCACTTCCAGAATTGCCAAAAATAGCAAAATGATTAGATAAAATAGTATTAAAATCAATATATATTGGAAAATTATCATATAATGGACTATTACCAATTAATAAAGCTGAATTATCTTTCTTTCCAACGATAATCTCTAATTCATCATTACTAATAATTCTTACCTTAGAGTCAAGTGCTGGTTTTCTAACAACACCAGGAATATAGTTGTTATTATCAATCTCACCTAAAAATTGAATCTTTATTTCTGTTTCAGATATGTTTTTAACTTCACCTAATATTTTTTTATTATCACTTTCAAACACTACTTGAATATTAAGTAAATTAGAAACTACCTCACCTTCTTTTATATATTCAACATCTGCGATATTATCACTGATATTTTTAATCTTTCCAAACATGTTTTAGCCAACTCCTCTATTCTAGTAAAAGAATATCACGAAAACTAAAAAAAAACAATTTCAAATAAAAAATAGTATTAACTATTTTTTATTTATTGAGTAGAAATATAAGATAATATTGGAAAATATAAATAAGATAATTATTGCTGCACTTACGATAGGCTCAAATGAAATACTTAAGATTAATAATACTCCAGTAAATAAAGTTAAATATCCGGCAAGTTTTTTTGCTTTGTCATAATCATAAATGATATTTTTATTAATTCTCATAAAATTATTCCCTTTTGTCTTAGGTAAATAATTACCCGTTATTATTAGTATTATTCCTAAAATTATCATAATAGATTTTCTAATATCCACTGTATTACCAAGTGAGTAAAAGATAGTAAGTGAATACAGAACGATAGACAAAATTGGAATTAACCATACATATACTGATGATGCCTTTTTATTTGCTTCTTTATAATCATCTTTTGTATCATTAAAATAACATAGTATGATTTGTAATATACTCATCATAATTGGCATTACAAAGATAAATAATGTTTTGCTTAAATAATTATCAGGATCACCATTAAGATTAAAGTGAATGGCAATAGAATCCGGTAATTTATCAAAAAATATTAATCCCAAGATAATTGGTAATAATGAGACTAAGCTAGTTAAAATCATTGTTTTATAATTAATTTTTTTCATTTTTTTCTCCTCTTAACGTATTAATCCATATTAATATTTCTTCAAATATAGATATATTAATTTCATAATAAATATATTTTTTATATTTAGTTTCAATTATTAAATCTGCATTTTTTAAAATTGATAAATGATATGATATTGTTGCCTGCGTTAGAGAAAATTCATTAGCAATATCCCCAGCAGTTTTCTTATTTTCTTTTAAGAGCTCCAAAATTTTTCTTCTAGTTGGATCCATAATTGCTTTTAATGTTTCTGACATATATACCTCCTATACATTTAGATGACTATCTAAATGTAGTATAAGCCTTTATTGTATATTTGTCAATATCATTTAGATAATCTTCTAAATGATATTTTAAAAAAAGAATTAATTTTATAATTAATTCTTTTTATGTTTTTCAAGTTCAATTGTAAGAAGTTCTTTAGTTAAACTTGGATTAGCTTGTCCTTTTGTTATTTTCATAACTTGACCAACAAAGTAATCAAATAAGTTTGTTCTACCAGCAAAATAATCGATAATTTGAGATTCATTAGTGCTTAATATCCCATTTATTATGCTTAATAATTCATCTTGATTACTATTTTGAACGATATTTAAATCTTTTATTAATTTTTCGGGACTTACTTTATTCTCAATAACTCCACTAATTATTTCTTTAGCTTGTTTTGATGATATTTCATTATTGTTTTGCTTATCAATAATGAACTTCAGCATTGAAGGGGTAATAAATAAATCTGTAATTTTTAAATTATCTTTATTTAAATAGCTTAGTATAATTGTTGTTATGTAATTACACGCTATTTTAGGATCAATCGAAATTTTAACACATTCTTGGTAAAAATCAGATAATTCTTTATCTTTAATTAAAACATTTGCATCATATTCATTTAAATCATATTCTTTTAAATATAATTTTTTTCTTTGATAAGGTAATAAAGGAATTTCACCTTTTAATTTTTCTATTAATGACTCCTCTATTTTTATTCTTGGAATATTTGGTTCCGGAAAATATCTATAATCAACTGCTTCAACTTTTTCTCTCATTCTAATTGTTGTACCAGATTCTTCATCAAATCTTCTGGTTTCTTGAATAATTTCTGATTCATATGAAACTTCTTCCTGTGGTTTTATATGTAGTTTGACGATTTATTTCATAAATAATTGCTTCCTTAACATTGGCAAATGAATTAACATTTTTTATTTCAACTTTAGTTCCTAAATTATAGTCACCTTCGTATCTTAATGAAACATTTACATCACATCTCATTTGACCTTTTTTTGTATCAACATCAGATATTTCAGTATACTTTAAGATATTTCTAATACCTTCTAGAAAGGCAATGGCTTCTTCATGAGTATTCATACAAGGTTCAGTTACAATTTCAATTAAAGGTACTCCAGAACGATTATAATCGATTAAGGAAATATTATTAATATGATCAAGAGATGCTGAGTCTTCTTCTAAATGAATGTCATGAATACTTATCACTTTTTCATTATTATTAACTTCAACGATTAATTCACCGTTAGTTCCAATCGGACTATGTTGTTGGGTAATTTGATATCCTTTTGGTAAATCTGGATAGAAATAGTTTTTACGATCAAATGCCATGTATTTAGGTATATCACATTTTAATACTATTGCTAATTTTAATGCTTCTTCAAATGATTTATTGTTTAATACTGGTAATGTTCCAGGAAGAGCTAAATCTAAAGGTCTTATATGGTTATTAGGGATTTCACTATAACCATTTTGAGCATTAGAGAACACTTTTGAATTACTTTTTAGTTCACAATGAACCTCAAGTCCAATAACTGCTTGATATGCCATTAGATACCCTCCTTAATTATTTTTTCTAAATTATAAGCCACATTTAAAAGATTTTTATCATCAAGAACTTTGCCTGTAAGATTAATACCTACTGGTAAATTATTAATAGTAAAAGCTGGAATTGTAATACTAGGATATCCTCCAAAATTACCAATAATTAAATGATTTTCTAAAAACACGCTTTCTTTAGAAATAACATCAGTGGCATTTTCTATTTTTGGAGCGGTAGATCCTGAAGCTGGCATGATAAAATTACCATAATTTTTATATAGTTCATTAATTTTATCTACGATTAATCTTCTAACTCTACAGGCATTTAAATAATATTTTTCTTGATTTTCTTTTAGTAAAACATAACTGCCAATAACAAATCTTCTTTTAATCAAAGGACTAAATCCTGAAGTACGATAATTAACAATTATTTCTTCACTAGTACTGCCTTGTGCTCTTGGACCAAAAATTATTCCTGTAAGATTTGAATTATTACTTGTTGCTTCAGCAGATGATATAGAATCATAACTAGGTTTTAAGGCATTCATTAAGTTACTATCAAAATCTACTCCAACAACAGTATGTCCTAAAAAGGTTAATTTATCTATTAATTTTTTAAAATTCTCTAAAATTAACTTTAGTTCTTCTGAGGGATTAGAATAATAATTTATATCACAGACATCTTTAATATAGAAAAATTTTTCATTAGTTATATTATTTTCAAGATCACTTACCAGATTTATATTTGAACTGTCAAGTGATGTCATATCGTTTTCATCTTGACCTTTGAGAATATTTGTAACAACTGCTGCATCTTTGACATTTGTTGTCATAACTCCTACATGATCAAGAGAACTTGCAAAAGGGATTAATCCATAACGACTGATTAAACCATATGTGGGTTTATATCCTACTACTCCACAGAAAGATGCTGGTTTTCTAATTGAATCTCCAGTATCACTGCCTAAAGAGAAAGGAACAAGACCAGCAGCCACAGCACCTACGCTTCCTGCTGAAGAACCACCACAAATTCTTTCACTATCTAAAGGATTTTTTACTATCCCAGTATGGCCAGTCAAACCAGTACCACCCATACCTAGCTCATCTAAAACAGTTTTACCAATTATTACTGCCCCAGAACTTTTTAATTTTTCAATTACTGTCGCGTCAAATATTGGTATATAATTATTTAAAGTATTAGAAGACGCGGTAGTTAAGATTCCTTTAGTAGAAAAGTTATCTTTTACTACACATGGAATATTCGCAAGTGGACCGTCTTCATTCTCAGTTTTTGGATTATCAAGAATAGTAACAAAAAAATTAAATTTTTTATTTTCTTCTTTACTTTTAATTATTAGGTTTGGAATATCTATATCTTTAAAATCTTTTATTTCTTTCATTATCCCACCACCCTTGGTACTTCTACTTCTCTACCGTTTACTTTTCCTGAGTTTTTAAAGGCATCTTCAACATCTAGCGAGGATGCACTTTCATCACTTCTTAATTTAATACTATCAAGATTAAAAGGATAAAATAAAGGCTCAACTTTATTAATATCCGGAATTCTATTTATATAATTCATATTTTCTTCAATTACAGAAAACTCACTTAATAAAGTTTTATTTTCTTCATCAGTTAATTTAAATAATAATTTTTCTGCAAGTGAATCCATCATTTCTTTAGTAAATTCAGTCATTTTTATCCCCCATTACTTTGATTCCAAGTTCTGATAATTGCCTATCGCTGATCTGACTTGGTGATTCACTCATTAAGTCACTTGCGTTTTGAACTTTAGGGAATGCGATTACATCTTTAACATCTTCAGTTTGGCATAGAATCATTGTTAAACGGTCAAGTCCAGGAGCAATTCCAGCATGAGGTGGAGCTCCAAATTTAAATGCATCCATAAAGAAACCAAATTTGTTCTTTGCTTCTTCATCTGAAATACCTAATCTTTTAAACACTTCCGCTTGAATTTTTGGATCATGAATTCTCACTGACCCACTTGCTAATTCATAACCATTGACAACTATGTCATAACTTCTTGCATAGCATTTTTCTGGTTCGCTTAATAATTTTACATCATTAGGCATTGTAAATGGATGATGGGCTGCAATATATCTTCCCTCAGATTGAGAATATTCAAACATAGGAAATTCTGTTATCCATAAAAAATTTAATTGATTAGGATCAAATAATTTAAATTGTTTAGCTAATTTAACTCTTAAATATCCCAAAGAAGCACTTACTACTTTATAAGTATCAGAAACAATTAGAACTAAATCGTTGTTTTCAATATTTAATAGTTCTTTTAACTCTTCTAAAATATTTAATTCTAAATTTTTACTTACTCCACCAGTAAATTCATTATTTTCATACTTAAAGTAAGTTAATCCTTTAGAACCATATTTTTTAATTTCTTCTCCCATGTTATCAAGATCTTTTCTTGATATCTCAGAAGCATGATTTTTTAAAACGATACATTTAATTACTCCACCATTTGCTATTATATTATTATATAAAGTAAACTCAGATGATTTCATAATATTAGTTAAATCTTTTAACTTCATTTCAAATCTTGTATCTGGTTTATCTGACCCATAATCATTCATTGAATCAATATATTTAAGTCTTGGAAAATCTGGTAAGTCAACGTTTCTAATTTCTTTAACGACATTTTTAATCATACCTTCGACAACATTCCATACATCATATTCATTTGCAAAACTCATTTCAATATCAATTTGCGTAAATTCTGGTTGACGGTCAGCTCTTAAATCTTCATCACGAAAACAACGAGCAATTTGATAATACTTTTCAAATCCTCCAACCATTAATAATTGTTTAAATATTTGTGGACTTTGTGGTAAAGCATAGAAAGTTCCTTTTTGAATTCTTGATGGAACAACATAGTCTCTAGCACCTTCTGGAGTACTTTTACATAAAATAGGAGTTTCAATTTCTATAAAACCATTATCATCTAGGTATTTACGAACAGACTTCATTATTTTATGTTTAGTCAAAATTATATTTTTTAATCTATCTTTTCTAAGCATTAAATAACGATATTTTAAGCCAACTGTTTCACTTAAAGCATTATCATCGTTAATATTAAATGGTAAAACATCACATTCATTTAATATTACTAATTCACTGGCAATCATTTCTATTGAACCAGTCTTTAATTCAGGATTTGCTGAACTTCTTAGTCTTATTTTCCCAGTTACTTGAATACAGTATTCATTCTTTAATGCTTGTGCCAAATTAAAACTATCTTGTGAATTAGCTTTATCAAAGACAATTTGTAATATTCCACTTCTATCTCTTAAATCAACGAATATTATTTCTCCAATATTTCTAATTCTATTTACCCATCCATAAACGGTAAATACTTCACCTATTTGACTTTCTTTAAACTCACTATTGTTATATTTTTTCATATTTTATTCCCTTTCAAATAAAAACCTAATAATGTAAGGACGAATTAACTTCGTGGTGCCACCTTACTTTACTAGGTACTCAATCTTTTATCGCACTACTGCGTCCTATTCTTAACTAAAAGTTGTCAACTTTTAAAATAGTAATATAAATGTATTTTATCATTAATTAACAATCTATTCAATAGTTAATTTGAATGATACTTCTTTACCTTGATTATAGTTTTGTTCTGATCCAATATCTTTAAATGTAACTAATAATGTGTATTCATGTGTAATTCCTACATTGATTGGGGTAGATGTTAGCATTAAACCACTAGTAGTTGGCACTGCTGTTTCGCTTTTTCCAGTACAAGTACCACTTATAGCTTGTGAACCAGTCCCATAATTAACATATGATAGACAAGAAAGCTCGTAAACATATTCACCATATAAAACTTCATTGTCGACATCTGTAAAGTTAATATTATAACTATTTATTGTTCTTCCACCAGTATTTTTAACAGTAAACTTACTAGTATAAGTATCACCAGGTTCTTCAATCGTTCCAGATGTTGTCAAATTACCATTATATGTTAGTGCTAGGGTTTCTGTTTGAATAACGACATTATTACTTTGATTTGTTCTGTTTACTATTGCTGTAAAAAAAGCATAAGTAAGTCCAGATAAGCCTAATATTATTAATACACCAAGAATTGTAAGAGAGATTTTATTTTTTTTCATTTGATCAATCCTCACTAATTAAATTATAACATAAACAATAATTATTATCTAAATTAATGTTAATTATGTAAATGATATTTACATAATTATATATCATTTATGTAAATATATTAAATTATTTTG
>CAZIUX010000016.1:2573-12094 GCA_964542795.1 uncultured Muribaculaceae bacterium | reverse complement strand
ACCAATTAAGAGGACGTTCTGGACGTCAAGGTGATCCCGGATCTAGCCAATTCTTTGTGTCATTTGAAGATGAATTAATGAGAAGATTTGGTACCGAAAAAATAAAAAACATGATAGTTGGTTTAGGCGTTGCTGATGACGAAGCTATTAGATCAAAAATGTTTACTAAGACAATTGAAAGTGCTCAAAAAAAGGTTGAAGGAAATAACTTTGACTATCGAAAAAGTGTTCTTGAATACGATGATGTTATGAGTGAACAAAGACAAATAATTTACTCAAGAAGAAATGAAATTCTTGATGAAGAATCTATTCAAGATAGAGTTATGGAAAATGTATCAAATAGTATCCTAAAAATTGTTGAAGACCACATAGCTCCAGAAGGACATTTAACTGAAGATGATTTAAAAGAAATATCTGAATACGTTAATACTAACTATTTAAGAGATAACCAAGTTAAAATAAAAGATTTAAAAGATAAAAAGGAACAAGAAGTATCTGAATACTTAATTAATCTAGTAGAAGAATCATATAAAGAAAAGATATCTATACTACCAGAAGAAGCAAGAAATGAATTTGAAAAAGCAGTTTCATTAAGAGTAATTGACAATGCTTGGGTTGAACACCTAAATGTCATGGAACATTTAAGAGAAGGAATCGGTCTTAGAGGATATGCTCAAAGTAGTCCTATTCAAGCCTATGCACTAGAAGGATTTGAAATATTTGAAAATATGCTAGATAGTATTGATCAACAAATTACCACCCTACTATTAAAAGCACAAATAAATCAAAGAGTTGAAAGAGAACAAACCATTAAAGGCTCTGCAAACGATGGAAAAGAAAAAATTAAATCAAAGCCTAAAAAGATAGATAAAATCGGAAGAAATGATCCATGTCCATGTGGCAGTGGTAAAAAATATAAGCAATGTTGTGGAAAATAACTCGCAAACCCAAGTAAATAAAGGGAAAACGCGAGTTTTTCTTTGCATCAAAAAGTTGTAATTTTTCTTCAAAAATAGCCTCTACATACGTTTCACATACGTATGTAAAACGTATGTAGATAGTTTTTTGCAACTTTCAAAGTCTTTATTTATAAGGGATTCAGCAGAAAATGGTCAGTGCCACCATAGTTAGTGACATGATGTATAAAAAATTATGATATAATATTATTAGGAGTGATACTTATAAATACTATTATGATAAAAACCGACTTAATAAAAAAAATAAGCTCTTTTTTGAAAAAAGCTAATAGTTTAAAATTCATAAATCCATGTCTATTTGAAACTATAGATAAATATAAAGAAATAAATAACATAGATTTTAATAATTATTATTTAGAGTATATTGCTGGTTTACCTAAATTGGATTTTGAAACAGCTGTAAAAATATCTAGAGAAGTGTATAAACTTTATGGGAAAGAACAAGATTTTGACAGGATATTGGAAAGATTAGTGGGTAATTATAGTATAAATATAGGCTCACTAAATCCAAGTGATGAAAATTGTATAACAAAAGCGACAGAAAGCAATGTTTTATTATCTGGAACATATTATGATGTAGTATTGATTTGCCATGAGATAGGCCATAAACTTAGATGTGATAATTCCATGATCTCTGCTGATATTATGGATAGTTTCTTATTTGAAACACCATCTATAATAATGGAGTTTGCCGCAAGTAATTATTTAAGAGATCATTACGAAATTAATATAAATGCTGATGAATTGAGAAAAATGCATATTTTAAGTATTAAAAGAGATAGCAGTGTAGAAAGCAATATATTTTTAATTGTAATAAGGTTATTAAAAGAAAGAGAATTAACCACGATAAATTTGTACAAAGAATTTATTAAAGCTCCAGCTATTATAGAATATTTTAGTAGGCAGGGTTCCTCAATTGAAAGTTGCATTGATGAGGGAATGTCTGCTTATTCTTATGATATAGGATATATACTTGGACATTATACAAATATCAATGATAATAAGATAGAAATTTTAAATACACTATTAAAATATAAAGACAAGGGACTTAATATGCCTTTTACTATTGATGAAGAAATAATTAAAAATGCATTAGGAACTCAGCAATATACTAAATGATAAAGACTATATGTGATTGTAAAAAAGTAAGTTATAATTTTGCTAAAATGCAATTCTACATACGTTTTTACATACGTTTTGGTAGCGTTCTCGAGTGGTAGTTTTATAGCCTCGGAAGTCCATTTATGAAGTTTCATAGTCTCAGAAGTTTGAAAAATGGCATCCATGTGGCAGTGGTAAGAAATATAAGCAATGTTGTGGTAAATAGCTCGCAAATCCCGATAAAATAAGGAAAAACGCGAGTTTTTCTTTTTCTTGGGAAAATGCCTAAAATAAGCCCTGGAGCCACTTCGGAGCCACTTTATTTTTGAAATATGGGTATAAGTGTGAAACTGAAACTAAGAATATATGATACAATAATTAGAGATAGGAGTGATATTATGATTAAACTAGAACAATATAGAGATACATGGCTTTCAGAAAAAATGGATGAAGTAATTGGTTTTTATCCAAGGGAGTTTTACCCATTAGATAATTTTTCATCGTTTAAGGTTGAATGGAACGGATATTTGTATGCTTCGCTTGAAGAAGCATATCAAGCCGCAAGCTTTATGGGAAGCGATGAAGAATTAGTTGAAAAAGTAAAAAAATCTCATTCCGCTGACGAAGCACAAAGAATCGCATATGCTAATAGAGATAAACAAAGAACAGATTGGAATGAAGTTAAATTAGAAATTATGGAAGAATTATTAAGGTTAAAAGTAGAGCAAAATCCGTATGTTAAGAAAAAATTACTTCAAACAGAAAATTATTTAATAGTTGAAGATTCTCCAAAAGATTCATTTTGGGGATGGGGGCCTAATAGGGATGGAGAAAATCAATTAGGAAAACTTTGGATGAAACTTAGAGAAGAATTAAAAAAAGATTTATAATAGAAAATAAAAATTTTGGAGGTAAAAATGAGTTATTTAGTGAAGACTAATATAGAACCGAAAGATTTTATTGACATTAGAAATAATTTAAACTGGAATAGTTTACCATATGATTTAGTAAAGAAAGCAATTGCTGGTTCTATGATAAATGTAAGCGTATTTGAACATGAAAAATGTGTAGGAGTAGGAAGAATAGTTGGAGATAAAGCATTAAAAGGTATGCTAACTGACATAATGGTAATTAAAGAATATCAAAACAAGGGTGTGGGCAAATTGATGGTGACTTCTTTAATAAGGGAATTAGAAAAACAAATAAAAGAGGGAGAATCATTTCAATTAGAAGCTAGCCCAACTGCCAATAACAGAGAATTTTATATTAAATGTGGAATGAAATATAAACCAAAAAACCAAGATGGTGTATATTTATGGATAAGAAAATAAAATGAACAGAATAAGTGAGGAATTAGATGAAAGAATATTCTTATAATATTATTAATGATGTATATAATTGGATGATATCAAGAAAAAAAGATATAGAAGTCAGAATTCTAAAAGAAAAGTCACAAGCTATACAAGTAGGAGATATTATTACTTTTAACAATCAGGACACCGTTGGTAAATATGTAAAAGTAAAAATTGCCAATAAAACTATTGTTGATAATGTATATGAATTAACAGAAAAGTTTGAAATCGAAAGAATGATGCCTGGACACTCTAAAGAAGAACTTATAGAATTAATGAAAAACATATATGGAGAAGAATTGAATCAAAAACAAATAGTTGCATTTGAATTTGAATATTTGTGTTGTGATAGTGAAGT
This sequence comes from uncultured Muribaculaceae bacterium, assembly GCA_964542795.1. Taxonomy (GTDB): domain Bacteria; phylum Bacillota_I; class Bacilli_A; order RF39; family UBA660; genus JAAZHN01. The sequence continues at coordinate 8,306 of CAZIUX010000016.1, read as the reverse complement.
TGAATTTATTGAATACAACGAAAAATATTTAGAAGATGTTAGAGATTTATTAGTTGAATTAGAGGAATATATTCTTTCCATTGATAAAGATGAATTAGATCAACTACATCCGGAATATAGAGAAAAGATGGCTATATTAGATTTAGAAGAAGTAAATAATTATAATGGTAAATGTTATTTAGCTATTGAAAATGGTAAAGCTATTGGGCTTATTATGGGATGTATTCCTCCGTATGATAAATATGATTATTTAGATTATAAATGTCCAAGAAGAGGTGAAATAACTGAGTTAATAGTTACTAACAAAACAAGAAGCAAAGGTATAGGACAAAAGCTTATTAATAAGATGGAAGAATATTTTAAGAGTGTTGGATGTGAATATATAATTGTTGATGTATTTGCGTATAATGAAATAGGTAAGAATTTTTATTCTAAAAATAATTATCACACAAGAGGCGAAATAAGAATAAAGAAAATAACAGATTAATAGAAAAAATGCCAGGGTGGTTCTGGTAAAAAGTACAAAAACTGTTGTGATAAATAAGCTCGCAAAGCCCAGTAAATAAAGAGTTAAGTTTTTTTGTGTGATACAAAAAAGCGTTTTTAAAACAAAATACGACTTCAATTATCATTTTAGTGTGTTTTTTTAGTAGAAATTCTAAAATTACAATAATATATGATATAATTTTTATAAATGGAGATGATTTTTATGAAAGAAAATATTGATTTAGGTGCAGCAATCGGCATGATTCAAGATTATGCCATAAAACTTGTTTATTCAACTGAGGGTACATTTAATGGTTCAGTAGATATTACAAAACAACCAGAAGCACATTCTTTACCTCCTAGAATTCTTAACCAAGTTCCAGATGTAATTTTAAAATTATACGGTGAAGAAAAAGGCACTTTAAAATGGAAGGAACTTGCAACAAGTATTTTCAGATTAACATTAGTAGCTGATGTACGCGTTGAGGTAGCTAAATTAATGCGTGATATTTTAGAGATGTGGGATAAAGAACGTAAATATATGTATAAAGGAAAAGACGGAAATTATTATACTTCTTTTGAAGAAGTTAGATCTGTAGATGAATTTTATACAAAAGAACAAAATCCTCCAATAGATAATAGTAAAATAAGATAAAAAGTCAATCATAAATATTTATATATTTTCAAAATAATATAAATATTTTATTTAACACGTAAAGAAGATAAAGAAGAATATTAACACGTAAGTAAAATTTAGTAAAGAGAAAATTCAAGTTTCTTCTATTACATAAAAAAGGGATTTTTCGTAAAATTTTAACTTTAGATAAGTTGAATATGGTATTTTCTAGAATTATGCAAATTTATATGTCAAAATTTTAAAAGGAGGTAATCAATTATGAATCCAGATAAAACCAAAGAATATCAATTATTACAATCGATTATTAACTTGCTTGATCAAACATCAATAGAAACAAGAAAAAGATTAGCGGGAAAACTTTCAAATTATGATTTAAGTACTGATCCAATAGGAATTATAACTGAACGTTTAAAAGAAATGCAATTAGATACTTATAAAGAATTAGACGCTTTATTAAATGAAGGAGAAACTATTACTGATGACTTAAAGAGCGGAAAATCATTTGTAACTGCTATGTCATCCCGATTAATGGTTTTTGGTGATACAAAAAAAGCCTTATAACATAAGACTTTGTCTAATCACTAAATTGTAATTTGAATTATATATATAATCTTAAACTATATATTAAAGTTAATATTATTGCAAATAATAAACTACAAATACTGTTTTTAGGTTTTGTATAAATAACAAGTATTGTTCCTAAAAATAATAATGTATCGATTATACTTTTAAAATAAAAATACCAAAGTCCAACACTAAAAGATTCTATCAACATTGCTGCTAATATTACACTAGAAATCATAATTGAAATTTTATTATTTCCTTTTGCATACCAACAGATAAATGCAAGCATTGGAGTTATAGCGGTTATTCCATACCATATCATCATATATCTCGTAGGATTAAATCCACTAAAAAAAATTGTATATAAATGATAACTGGTTGTCATACCTACAAAAAACAAAAATACATTCAAACTTGCTCTTAATGGCGTTTTACTAAACACAGATATTGTTATAGCAATAAATAACCATATTCCAAATTCAGAAAAAACATTTCTTAAATCTAATATACCTAATATATTTTGCCACCATATTGCATTATCAATAGCCATATTATCTAACCATTTAGAGAAAATGCCTAATATTATTCCTGATAAAAATATAAGACAAGTATTTATAATTTTTTTGCTTATCTTTATAGATTTATCAGGAGTTCGTATCTTATCAAAAATTTTTTTCATTTAATTCTCCTAAAAAATAAATTATTTTTTCTTTTAGTTAATTTGAGTAATTAGCTAAATTTGATTGACTTCTATCTACATCATTAGTTATTGCAACTATGATAGTTAAAATAGTATATATATCATTTTTATCTATTATTTCTATTTGATATTTATCACCAATAGATAAAAATTTTCTATTAACTAATGCTACTGTCTTTCCTTGATTATTAATTATTGTAAAATTTAAGCTATATATACTTCCATCAACTTTATACATATTACTTAATTCATAGTCATTTTTAAAAAATTGAAACTTCTTTCTTATTTGATATTTATATTCGTCTTCTATATACACATTATAATGAGGTGTAAAATGAAAAATTTCTTGTTCTATATATGCAACAATATTATGATTTTTATCATAAATTGTTGTTTTATCTCCAATTGAAATTACTTTGCTTTCTATTTCATAAGCTAATTCTTCATCTTCATTATAAATATAATATCTATTATGCATTGAAAATAATTTTTCTTTAACAAATAATTTCATTTTTTCCTCCATTCAACAAATTACTATTTGTCTAACAATATAATTATATTACAATTTTTGCTTATATACTCATATAACTTATTACAGTAATTTTTTTAGGTCGCTTAGCTTTAACCTTATATTTATCAAAATATGTATAAAATATATCATCAGGATATAAACCAAATATTGATGCAATCTTTACTGCCATCTTATAATCAAGATTTCTTTTTCCATTTTCAATTTGAGAATAATAAGATGGACTTACCTTTAACATTTCTGCCATATCTTTACAAGTATATTTTTTCTCTTTCCTATTTCTTTTTAATATCCTATACATAGAACCACCCAATATACTAATACACTATTTATTTACAAATAGCAAATTATGGTAAATTATTAAATTTATATTATATATCAAAGGGAGAATACAACTTTTTCCCTTATATTGTCTATCCGGAAACCATGTCCCAAGTAAGGGTAAATAATGAAAAAATTTTACAAAGAAGAACTGAAAGATATCAACAAATGCTTGATGAAACTGAAGAAGTTGTATCGCCTTCAAGTAGATTACATAATTAATTAAAAAATAAAAATATTATAAAAAACTGAAGTTAACTTCAGTTTTTTAATTAGTAAATTTAGCATCAACATAATAAACAGGTTTACCTTCTTCATTATATCTTTTTTCAAAATCAGTCATTATGTTCTTAATTGGATTTTCATCATGATTAAGATCTAAACTGACTCTATTAAATGAATACCAATATTGAGATAAAGTCTCTAATGAATATGCAAAAAACCCTTTATTATCAGTCTTTAATATAATGTGTTTATCTCTTTTAAAGATTTTATCATATATTTTTAAATAACTTATATGAGTAAATCTTCTTTTTTCATCATGGGCTTTTGGCCATGGATCAGAAAATGTCAAATATATTGTGTCTATTTCTTTACCAAAGACCGTATCTATTTTACTGGCATCCATATTAATTAATTTTAAATTTGGTAAATTTTCTTTGTCTAATATGTTAACCGCTTGAACCATTTGAGATTCATATAATTCAATTCCGATATAATTTATTTTTGGATACGCTTTTGCCATATTAATTATGAAATTTCCTCTGCCCATACCTAACTCAATACATATTGGATTATTATTTCCAAATAACTCTGACCATTTATTTTTATAGTTAGCTGGATTATTAATTACATATGAACTTTTACCAACTATTAAATTCGCATTTTTAATTTGAATATAGCGCATAACTCACTTCCTCATTTAACATTATAACATAAAGATAAACAAAATAATTTTTTAAAATATGATATTATAATAATAAGATAGTTAATGATAAAACATGCTAGAAAAACGGTTACAAGAATTAATTAAAGAGGCAAAAGAAATAAGAAATATGTCTATCGAAAATAATTCTGCAAGTTATTTTAAAGATGTATTTCATGACTTAAGTGATTTTATTATATCAAAATTAAATGATTCATTATTTAGTAATATAAATATCAAAGAAATTGCAAATCATTTTGATGAAATTCTCCCATATGTTGTTTCGTCCAACATAAATATACTCATACAGGATACCAATAAGTTAGTAGAGCAACCTGGTTTTAAAGAAAAGCTTATTAAAGGATTAAAGAAATATCCATACAAGGATAAAATAGATAAGCTGTTATATTTTATTTGGGCTGGCCTAAATAATAATCCGAATCAATTTGATACATTCATTGATAGTGAAATTTTAAATACTTTATCAATTATGGATTTGAATGGTATTGTTTACTTAAATATATTAAAAAAACTTAATGAGAATAACCAAAGAGAATTTTTAAAATTATTAATTAAAAATAAATGCAACATTCATTACTTAGCAATTGAATATAAAGGAAATAGTAGACAAATAATATATGATAATATCGATTTTTTTATTGAAAACGCAAGGAATTTATACGCATTAAAGGAATTTGTAAAAGATAATCCTAATGCGCTTTCTCAAGTAAAAAATTATATTAATAACAATAATGAAAAAGCAATAAATTCTATATTTTATGGAACGGATTTTATTGGAATAGATACAGATTCTATTATAAAAGATCCAACAATAAAAGAAATAGTTAAATTAATAATATTTGATGTTATGAAAAATGAAAACATTAAGTTTTCTGATATCACATATACTGATGGCGGTTTTTCGCGTATATTATTAATTGGTGATAAAGTCATTAAAATAGGTGGTAGGGTCACAAAAATAATTCCAAACAATCCATATATAGTCACGCCACTTCTTCGTAGAGAATTTAATATTAATGATGAAACTTGTTTTGTTGAGGTTACTGAACGTGTTGATACGAGTAAAAAAGTCAGTAAAGAAGAATTATATCAATTGTTTAAAAACTTACGTAATTTAGGTCTTATATGGACAGACATATGTGAAACAAATACAGGCCATTTAAAAAGAAAAAATATAATACATTGGCGAGAAAACATAGAACCTTCCGAAGAGGTCTTAGAGTTGGAAAATAAAAGAGGAACTATAATTTTAGAAGAAGGAGACTTGGTCGTTTTAGATGCCGATTTTATCTTTGATGAAAACGATTCGGATATTGATTATTCAAATAAAAGAATTATATATGACGAGTTTGAAAATAGATATCAAGATGAGATAAAATATGAAAAAGAAAATTTTGAATTTGAAACGAATATAGAAACTGGTTTAATTGATTATGATATAAATGATCATAAAGGAATACATAGATAATTTAGTGAAACATTAATAATTAAAATATTATAATAATATTAGAAGGCGATTACATGAATTTAGATGAATTGATAAAAAATAT
>CAZIUX010000016.1:0-2563 GCA_964542795.1 uncultured Muribaculaceae bacterium | reverse complement strand
AGGGAATGCAACTAGTATTGAAGAAGAAAAAGAAAGAACCATAGAAGAAAATCTCCGTCTCTTTGAAGAAATGAAAAATGGTAAAAATCTTGATTTATAATATACAAATAATCGAATACCATATATATTATTACAATATGTAGATAATGAGTTATAATGAAAATGGAATAAAATTTTATAATAAAAAAGAATATCATTCTAGAATGGAAATAATGATTAAGAAGATATAAATATATTTAAAAGAAAGAAGGGAAGATTTTGAATTTTATTGGTAGTAAGACAATTGAAACTAAAAGACTAATTTTAAAAAAATCATGCATGAAAGAGCAAAAAAAATTATGGAAAATACTAATGATTCCTGAAGTAAATAAAGTGTATTTAGCAGGTGTAAAAAAATATGCTAATGATAAAAATCATTGGAAATGGGAAACTCAAAAACAATTTTATGAGTCAAAAGTAGAGAAAAGTAATAATAGTGATGTATTTATATGGAGTATCTTTTTAAAAAAAGATCATACAAATAGTAAAAAAGAAGAAGTAATTGGTCAAATATCTTGCCAGGAATCCAATAAAGAAATTTCTGTTAGAGACATTGGTTGGTATATTGATCCAATTTATCAAAGAAAAGGATATGCAACTGAAGCTGCTATTGGCATGATAGATTATATGTTTAATGAAGTTGGTATTGATTCTATTGAATCCAGTGCTGTCATAGATAATATTGGATCATTAAAAATATTTGAAAATCTTGGTTTTTCAAAAGATATTATAGAAAGTCATGAATCTCCCTATACTTTTTATGATGGTATTTTAACTTTTCAACATTATATATTAACAAAAAAAGATTATTTAAATAAGTTACATATAGTTGATTTTATTTCGTTAGATGATTATAAAAAATTAATTAAATCTGCTGGTTGGAAAATATTAAGTGATAAACAACATCAAGGTTCACTAAATAATTCAATTATTGTAAAAGCAGGAAAAATAAATAACAAAGTTATAGGAATGGCAAGACTTGTTGGAGATAATTATGTTCATGGACTATTATGTGATGTTGTTGTTTTGGATGAATATAGAGGTAATGGTTATGGAAGTAAATTGGTTTGTTCTATTATTAACGATGTAAGGCATAACTTAGATGAGAATGAAGAATTTTTAATAGAATTATGTCCAACAATGGGTAAAAGAGAATTTTATAAACATTGTGGATTTAAATACAAACCAGAAAATATGGACGGAATGTATCTATGGGTAAAGAAGAATAACAATTGTGTAGAAAATAGTAATATAACCACGTAATAATTAAATTATGTGGTTTTTCATTTTTAAGAGAAAATTTGCTAATAATAATTATGAATGGAACAAGATTGTGACACTATATTAACAAAAAAAGAGTTTAGAATTTATATATTCTTTGATAAAATTATTTGAAATATAATGAAAGGAAGAAAATAATAAATGGAGAAAAGACAAAGCATATATGACTTATATTGGTACTTTGCTTATGAGAGAAATAACATATTTTGGAAAAAATTAAACAATGAACATCCTCCATGGACGAATGATCCAATACTTCAAGAATATAAATTTTGTAATAGTTATAGAGTAAATGATAGAGTAAGCCAATATTTGTTAAAGAATGTTATCTATAATGGAATAGAATATTCAAATGAAGATATGTTGTTTAGAATTATATTATTCAAATTATTTAATAAAGAATCAACTTGGGAAATATTAAAGAATAATTTTAAAGACATATTACTAGATGAATTTAATCAACAAAAGTATTCAGGTGTCTTAAGTGAGGCAATGTCAAAAGGTATATCTATTTATAATGATGCATATATAAGTTGTGCTAATAAGGCATTTGGTTATGATAGAAAACATGATAATCATTTGGCTTTATTAAATAAAATGTTTTTTGTTGATAAAATCTATAAAAAAATATTAATATGTAAAAATATGGAAGAGGCATTCAATATATTAAAGAGTTATCCGTTAATAGGAAATTTTATGGCATATCAACTAGTAACAGATATTAATTATAGCAACATTGTTAATTGGAGTGAAGACAAATTCACAATTGCTGGACCGGGTGCAATTAGAGGTATAAAAAAATGTTTTATAAGTCGGGGAGATATGTCTAACGAGGATATTATTCGTTTTATGTATGATAATCAAGAAAGCGAATTTAAGAGATTAAATCTGAGTTTTAAAACTATTGGCAAGCGAAAACTACAATTAATTGATTGTCAAAATATATTTTGTGAACTAGATAAATATTGTAGGAAGGCATTTTCCGAATTAAAATCTAATCGAACTAAAATTAAAAAGAAATATGTACCAAAAAGTGATCAAATTGAATACTTATATCCGCCAAAATGGAACATATAATGTTATACTCAAATAATTATTGTATAGTTATCCATTTATAATAATTACTTGTATACAGATTATGATAAAATATATATGGGAGATGATTGGATTGAATATTGAAGAATTAATTGATAATTTAAAAGAAATCAATAGTTTATCTGAAATTGAAAATCTTAAAAGTATA
>CAZIUX010000015.1:6675-12655 GCA_964542795.1 uncultured Muribaculaceae bacterium | reverse complement strand
TCCTAAAATTGAGTCATAATTTATGTTCATTTTGCGACTGCCATCGACAAATTCTTCGAACTCTCTTTCGCTAAATACCGAATATTCTTTATTTCTTAATAACATTTTATTATTAAAATATTTTATTATTCCCAAAGAACAACTATATATACCACTTCGAACACCTATAGTATTCATAACTCCTATTGTGGCTGATTTTCCATATACATTTTCAACACTTAATGAAAAATCTTTTATTTCAGTTATTCCTCCTGTAATAATTATATAACTAATTTCCTTCTTTGTTAAGAGATTTATTTGTTTTTTAGTTATTTTTAATATTTCATCTATTCTTGATGACACTATTTCAGATATTTCATATTGATTTATTTTGATTTTTTCTCCTAATTTATCAACAATTTCTTCAGTTTCATTGGCATCTGCATTTCGAATATAACCAAGTGCTAAATTTTCTTTTAAAAATTTTGCATCATTAGAATTAATTTTATAAATAAATGAAATATCATTATCTATATTTGAATTACCAATTTCAAGTATCTCAGTATTAATAGGCACACCTTTATTATAAATTGTTACTGTTGATGTTTCATGTCCAATATTAATTACAACACCAGATTCTTGATCAGTTGTTTCACTATTAAATGCATAATAATCTCCAATACTACCAATTACAATATCTGAAACTGAAATACCACAGTTATCTAAAACACTTAATACTGAATATACATTTTTCTTTGGTGTTGTTATAATTATAGTTTTTACTTCTAGCTTATCCGCACTGATACTTTTAGGATTTCTTGTTCTAGTTTTTTCATCTACTATAAATTCTATAGGAATGATTGTGATCAATTCCATATTTTCAGGAATTTTATTATAAACACTTCCTTGAATAGCTCTTACAATATCATTGCCAGAAACAAAACCAACATCTTTATTTATGGTAGTTGTCCCACGACCTAATTCAAAATTTGCATAATTTGAAGGAATACTAACAACAAATTTATTAATTGCTGCTCCCAATAATTCCTCAGTTTTTTGCTTAGCTTCTTTTACAGCTTCAATAGTTAAATCTGGTTCAACTATAAGTCCCCTTTTTATACCTTTACTTTTTGTTTGTGTTGCTGCCAATACATTTACTTTACCATTTTTAACTTCAGCAACAACAATTTTAATCGTGTCACTTCCTAAGTCAAGACTAGCTATAATATTATTCATTAGATTTCACCGCCGTGTCAGTTAAATTTAAAGTAAATGGATTGTCTATTTCACCATTACCACTTAAAACTATTAAGTCTCCTTTAATATTAATAACCGGTCTTAAATAATTTTCAGCTAATGATACTTTATTAGCAATTAAACCAGAAGTACCACTCATTACATAATTATATGCCCCGTTATCATAATAAGCTGGTGACATTAACCAATAATTAACATTAGATGCTAAATAATATAATGAATTTTTAATACCCATTGTTGACCCTGCAAATACTGTTTCATCAGCTGTCAATAAACCTATTGGATAAGTTAATCCATTTCCAACTTTTAGTCTATCTTTTTCATTATTACAAACAAGTGATGGATTAATTGTATTATTACTTGAGTTTAATCTCTTGTATGCACCATAAAAAGTATTATCTCGGCCTATTCCTTTTCCACTTGCGATAGAACGATCATTACAGAAAATAGAATTTCCTAAATAATTATAATACTTAGTTTCATAAATGTTTTTTAAATACCATTTTTCTAAAACATCTTTGGCAACACTGAAATTAATGTTATCATGAACTAAATTTGAATCGAGTGAAAGAACATTACCATAATTATAACCAACAAATGCATTTGAACCATCAATTAAATTATAATTAATTCTAAGTTCGGGAAATGATGGTAATAAATCACTTGCTAAAACTAGTCTAACAGTTTTATCACCATTGATTCTAACTATTTTCCATAATAAATCTCGTTCATCAAAGCTTTTACCAAAAATAATATTGTTATTTAAAACACTTCCTCTAAAATAATAACTATTCCCGTCATTATCTTTTGTAACATAAAGCCCAAAATTATCTAAAGCAGTTAAATTAAAAGATCCAGGAATTTTATTTTCAATTTCCGCTATTCCTTCAGAGTTTTTAAATATTGTATTTATCAATGAATCTTCTTCACCATATAAATTTCTTGGCATTTCTTCAACAACAAATTTGTAATGAAGTTCTTTGTTATATGCTTCTGGCGAAATATCATTTTTAAGTGATAATTTAATTACTAATTCATGTGATGATTCTATTTCACTTTCGATTAGTCCAGTATATAAAATATCATCAGTTACTGGGATTAATTCTCCATCATTAATTTGAATATTTAATAAGTTTTTATCTAGTAAATTATCTAAATTATCATTAGTAAACATTTCAGTTTTTGAAATGTTTTTTAAATACAATCTATATCTAACATTATTTTTGCCATGATTAAATAATGTAATAACATATTTTTGTTCTTTTAAGATACTTAAATCATTAATATTTACTTGTTGATCATATCCATCATTTGAAAATGATATTCTTAAATTATCGGTTTCTAACGCCTTTGCAATTTCTTTTGAATCAATTTTTAAATAATATGCATATGAAGAAAACATTGTTATAGCAACAATGGATAGAATTAAAATGGATGATACAATTGCTTGTTTAGTAAATAAATTTTTTATTACTTTCACTTTACCAATCCTACTCTTAATATATAATATAAGTTTAACATAAATTTGCTGTTATTTACAAGATTTTCTTGCTGAAATCAAACAACCACAATAATCTTGACGATATAAATGATATTTTTGTGCTAGCTCAATACTTTTTTGATAACCATTAGCTTTTTTATAGTTTCCACCTAAATACTTAATGCCATACTTTTCTTCAAGTTCTTGACCAATTTTTATAATCCAATTACTATTTTTATGTGGACTAACACTTAATGTTGTATCAAATAAATCATAATTATTATTTTTAGCATAAATTGCAGTGTTTTCAAGACGATGTTTAATACAATTATAACATCTTAGTGATCCTTCTGGTAATGACTCATATTCACTTATGGCTTCATGATATAAATCATTTTTATAATCACCAATAATTACCTTTATATCTTTATTATATTCATTAATAAATCTAATTTGTTCTTCTTTTCTCTTTTCATATTCTGAAAATGGTTCAATATTAGGATTATAATAATATACTGTTACATCATAATTTTTGCTTAAATCTTCAATTACTACCGTAGAACATGGTCCGCAGCAACTATGTAATAATATTTTACTTTTCATCTTTTACTCCATAGGGCTCAAAGATAAAATTATCTTCATTGCCAGAATCTAAATATAAAGTGCCCTTTTTATCTTTAATACTAAGACTAGATAAAATATCTAGATAATAATTTAAATTATCAATTTTATTGGGTATTATATAAATAGAATTTCCATCATTCATTGATATTAAAAATCTTTTATCATCAATTATTTCTTCATTACTATTACGACTTGGTTTGTATTCTATGTAATTAATCATCCCAATAATATTAGATTTTACTTTACTAAATCCAACTATAAAATCATCATATATTGTATCTGGAACATAATTAATTAATGTTGGGAGTCCCATAAACGAATGATTATTTTTGATTTCTTCTTTATTATTTAAAACAACCATATCACTAGTTTTTATGATAAATAATGGTTTATTTTCTACTACTTTAATTTTCAATATACCACTTAATTTACGAGTAATTTTTACTGAATTTATAAGTGGAAGTGTTTCTATTCTATCTTCTAATTTTTTTATATTCAATAAATAAAAAGGTGGATATTTTTCTATTTCTCCAACTGTAATTATTTCATGATCAGTTACATTTATGTTTCCTTCTATGAAAATATTTTTTGTTGGCATGTTAATAATTGAACTTATTAAATAATAAATTAAATACAAAAAAAGAATTAAGATTATCAGTCTTTTAACATTTAGTCTTTTTTTGGGTTTTTTATTATTATCTTTTTTATTCATAATCACCAATCCACAAATTCTTGTTCTAAAAATAAATCTACATCATAACGTTCTTTTACTTTATCTTTAATATAAAAAATTAGTTTCTTAATGTCTTCTCCTGTAGCGTTTCCTATATTTATAATAAAGTTAGCATGTTTCTCACTTACCTGTGCTCCGCCAATAATATGTCCTTTTATACCTAAGTCTTCAATCAGTTTCCCAGCAAACATTCCCTCAGGATTCCTAAACACACTGCCTGCTGAAGGATATTCAAGAGGTTGTGATTCAACTCTTCTTTTCGTTCTATCTTCAACTAAGGCCATCGATGATTCATAATTACCTCTTGAAAGTTCAAGCAAAACTTCAAGAACTATTATTTTTTTATTATCTTTAAAACTAGTATGACGATATGAATAAATAATATCTTCTTTATTTAATACCTTTATTTCTAAATTTTCATCTAAAATTGTAACTGTTCTAATGAAATCAAAAAAAGAACTCAAGTATGCTCCTGCATTCCCAACAACTGCTCCACCCACAGATGATGGAATACCTAAGGCCCATTCTAGACCAGATAATCCTTCATTAATTGTTTCTTTAACTAATTTTGGTAAATAATATCCCGCTCCAACAATAACAAAATTGCCTTTATATTTTAAATTATTTAAGTTGTTTAATTTTATAACTACGCCCTCATAATCTTTATCAGGAATAATAATGTTTGATCCAGAGCCTAATATAAAGAACTGAATATTGTTTTCTTTTAAATATTTTATAGCTTCAACTAAGTTGTCAATATCACTTGGAAATAAGACATTTTTTGCAGTTTTACCAATTTTATAACTAGTAAGTGTTTTAAAAGATACATTTTCTAATAAATCACCAAATTTTTCTAATTCTTTCATTTGATAATCTCCTTAATTAATTCATAGATAATTTCACTACTTTTTTTGCCACTAATTTTCTTTAGATTATTTTTAATCTCTTGATATCTTTTTTGATCATATAATATTTTATTGATTTCTCCTCTTAAAGAATCTGGTGACAATTTTTCTTCAGTTAAAATTATACCCGCATCATTGTTTTGAATTTCAAGAGCATTAAAATATTGATGATTATTTGCAACATATGGACTTGGAATTAATATAGATGGTATTTCAAGTGCTAATATTTCACTTATTGTGCTGGCACCGGCTCTTGTAACTAATAAGTCTGTATTCTTAAGTAATGCCGGTAAATTATTTAAAAATGGTAACACTTTTACATTATCAGGAAAAGAGTTATTCATCATAAATTCATCATAAAAACTATTTCCAGTAATATATAATATTTCATATTTCTCATGAGAAGAATTATTTAAAAACTCTTTCATTTTAGAATTAATAGTTTGACTACCTAAACTTCCTGAAACAATTACAACTAGTTTTTTATCTTTATGTAATCCTAAACTATTTTTTGACATTGGTTTTGTTTCTAATGCACTTTCTCCGCAGGGATTACCGGTAAGGACAACTCTTTTTGATTTATCAAAATAATCGATAGTTTTTTCAAATGATACTCCAATTAAGTCAGCATATTTACTGATAAGTAAATTTGCCTTTCCAGGAATAGAGTTTTGTTCATGAATAAAAATTTTTATATTTAATTTATGGGCAGCTTTTACAACTGGAAAAGTTACATAACCACCAACTCCAATAACAATATCAGGTTTAAACTCTTTCATAATATTAAGACATTTTTTATATGCCCGAGATATTAAAAAAATATTTTTTATATTTCTAAACATATTTTTTTTACTAAAACCATATATTTCTAATTCTTCATAAGGTATATTAAAACTTGGAATAATATCTTTTTCCATACGATTATGAGTACCAAGATATATAATATCTAGATCTTTTTCTTTTGCTTGTAATTTTTTTATAATTGCTAAGGCAGGATAAATA
>CAZIUX010000015.1:4209-6665 GCA_964542795.1 uncultured Muribaculaceae bacterium | reverse complement strand
CACCAGCACTAACTATTACTTTCATATGCACATCTCCATATTAATTATATCTTAAAAACATCTTTATTGATAGATTTAATGTATAAAAATTAAAAAACAAAAAAGATATATTCTTTTTTGTTTTAGATTAAATTTTAATATCCCAATTCGTGCCTTCTTTAGTATCCATTAATAAAATACCTTTATCAAATAATTGGTTTCTAATTTCATCGGCACTTTTATAGTCACCATCTTTTTTACATTGAATTCTTTTTTCAATTAATTTTTCTATCATTAATTCTGATAAGTCATATTTAATTAAATACTTATTTTTTATTTCTGCTAGTACAAGTTTTGGATCTTGATTCATAAGTCCCAATACACTATATAATTTTTTTATTGTTTCTACCATTGTATAGATAATATTTAGATTATCTTTTGTTAATATTAACTTGTTTAATTCAGTATCATAGCCTATTAAATTTGCTATTGCAAGTGAAGTATTAAAATCATTATCCATTGTTTCTTTAAATTCACTTGTTAGTTTTTTTTCTAGGTCTTGATCTATTAAAACATTATTACCAAAAATTAGTGAATCAACTTGATTAAATGTTCGATACATTTTATAAATTTGTTTTTCATTATTTTCAAACATACCGTCAATTACATTAATATCTGATCTATAATTATTGGTTAATAAAGTATATTTAATTATTTCAGCATTATATTCATTTAATAAATCTTCAAGTAAAATACTATTATTTAATGATTTACTCATCTTTTGACCATTTACTTTGATTAACCCATTATGAATCCAATAATTTGCAAATGTTTGATTAGTTAATGACTCAGACTGAGCAATTTCGTTTTCGTGATGAGGAAACAATAAATCTTTTCCTCCCCCATGAATATCAAGTCTCTCTCCTAAATATTTCATACTCATAGCTGAACATTCAATATGCCATCCTGGTCTTCCGTTACCCCAAGGTGATTCCCAATATATTTCATCATCTTTTGCTTTCTTCCACAATGCAAAATCTTGATCATCTATTTTACCTGGTTCAACTTCTTTTCTTACTCCACTGATACTATCTTCAACCACACGATTTGAAAATTTACCATAATTATCAAATGATGATACTTTAAAAAAAACATCACCATACTCTGTAACATATGCATGTCCAAGTTCAATTAACTTTTCAACATACTTAATTATATCGCTTATACATTCAGTTGCTCTTGATTGAATGGTTGGTGGTGTAACACCAAGAAGAGTTAATTCTTTATCTGTCTTTTCGATTAATTTATTTGCGTATTCCATAGGAGGAACTTTTTCTTCTCTAGATTTAATAATTATTTTATCATCAACATCAGTATAATTTCTTACATATGTTACTTGATAACCACTAAACTCCAAATATTTACGAATCATATCAAAGACAATTGCTTGATAAGCATGTCCAATATGTGCATTACCAGAAGCAGTAATTCCACAAGAATACATTTTTACTTTACCAGGTTCAAGTGGAATAAATTCTTCTTTTGTATGACTTAATACATTATAAACTTTTAAACTCATAAATACCTCTATATCCAAACACCATATGTAATCGCGGCCATCGCTAATATAAATCCGATTGCCCAAAACATTTTAACAATATCTGATTCTTCCCAGTTTAATTTTTCAAAGTGATGATGTAAAGGAGCCATTAAAAATACTTTTCGATGAAGTTTCCTAATTGCAAATATTTGAATTAATGTGCTTAGAGCTTCAATAACAAATACTCCTCCAACAACTATTAATAACATTTCGTGCCTTGTAATAATCGCGACAGTCGCAAGTGCAGCACCTAAAGATAAAGCACCAATGTCTCCCATAAATACTTTAGCAGGCTTAGTATTAAATACTAAAAATCCCATTAAGCTTCCAGCTAAAACAAAGCAGAAAATTGCAATTTCTTGAAAACCATCTACCCAAGTAGTTCCCCAAGAGACAACACCAAAAGCGAAAAAAGCAATTAATGATAAACCTCCTGCTAAGCCATCTAAACCATCAGAAATATTGACTGCATTAGTTGTTCCAACTAAGACCACTAAAATAAATAAGCCAAATACCCACCCCATTGGAATAGATAAATTTAATAAAGTAATTTCTAATACAGGTTTACCACCATTACTCATAAATATATAAAAGAAGATTAACGCAATAAAAGTTTGAATAAGTAACTTTGTCATTATTGACAATCCTTTATTATTTTTAAATTTGACTTTTAATAAATCATCAACTAATCCCAATAAGGCATAAGCTACAAATACAAAAAGTAATATCATTATATTATAATTAATTACAATACTTCCTCTTAAATGTAAAAATAACATTACTAATATAGTTGGTATAATAAATATTATTCCTCCCATAGTAGGCGTGCCATTTTTCTTCTGATGATTTTCTCCAATAAATTTACTTACTGTTTGCC
>CAZIUX010000015.1:0-4199 GCA_964542795.1 uncultured Muribaculaceae bacterium | reverse complement strand
TTAAATTTTTTTAATACTGGCAAAATAATGAATCCCATAATTGTTGAAGTAACAAACCCCAACATTAAGGCCATTGCTGCTTTTGCTAAAATTAACATATATACACCTCTTTAAAATATTATACTACAACAATTAGTTATTTTTACATAACTTTTCATATATTTCAACTATTTTCAATTTGTTTAAATAATCAACAGAAATATTATTTCTTATTAATTCTCTTTTCATAGTTGCTAAAAAATCTCTTGGAAAAAAATATTTCTTAATCTCTTCTCTTATTCCATTATCTCTAGTAAAAATACTATAATCATCTTGCATTAAGTAATCAAATGATGAAATAATACTCCATTCATTATTAAATTTCTCTATAGAATAAATAACTGCATTCTTAAGTACTATATCTTGAATTGAATGTACTTTATCTATGACATTATTAATATAATTCTTTATTGCTTCTTGAGTTTTAACTTTTTCATCATAACAAAATAATATTTCTTGCTTAGCTAATTGACTATTAACATAAAACATTAGATTTAATCGAGATCTTTTATCTCTTACAAAACCAGTTTTATCATTTTTATTAATTAATTTAGATAAAGCTATTTTTGCCTGAGTAACACCTTTTTTAACTAATGTTGCATAACAAGCATATTCTAAAAAAGATAAATCTTCATATTTTTTAATTATTAAGTTATTTGTATTTTCAAAATATAAATAATCGATATCCTCTATTTTATTAAGTATCAAATTATTATATATTTGCTCAGTCATTTTAATTATGTCAGTATTTTTAATTTCTGCGATATTTAATTTTAAACGATCACTTATGTATTCATCTAAAAATGATACATTGCATTTTAAAGCTTTAATAACTTCTTTTAAAAATATTATGAAACCATCATAACTAGCATTATCATAATCATCAGTATTTCCTAAATGATTTAAATATTTTTTTATTAATAAAGAAACTTCTAGGTTATAATTTAATATTCCATCAATACAAACACCATATTTTTTATAATTTAATAAAAAAGGATTGCTTGATATTAAATAATTACTAAATAATGGGAATGATTCAATATAATCAATAATTAAATCTATTTCACTCTTACTATTTACTCTTATTAACAAACCATCGTTTCTTACTTTACTTGATATCTTGATAATAAAAGAAATATTTTTTTTATCTAAATAGTCAATTAATTGATTAATAAACGACGAACGATATCCTTCTTCATTAAGCGGGATATATATTTTATAGGTATCTAATTTTAGTAAGTGTGCATTTCGATATATATTTAAAAAACTAGAGTTTTGTAAATCGACAAAAGTACATATTTTATTATAGGTTTTAAAATGTTTAATCCAGATTCCAAATAAAGACAAGTTATTTTTCTTATATTCTTTTAAATTATAATTAATTAAATTTGCATAAACTAGTTTTTCATTTAATACTTCACCTGGATTATTTTTTAAACTAGAAGCTAAAAATTTAATAAATTGATCTTTATAATTCATCATTATTTTCCTCTAATTCTTTCATAATAGATATTTCAATAGAAAAATCAATTGTTTTATCTAAATCAATAGCATTAACAACTGGAAAATTTATTTCAACATCTTGATTATTAAATAGTACAATTAATTGGGCATTTAAATTATCATTATTCATATTAAAACCTCTACATTAATTTTATCACGAATAATGACATAAACAATTAATAATTTAATTAACTAGACATAAAAAAACAAACATATAGTTTGTTTACTTATTAAAATTTATTAACATTTAATTTTAATTCAATTGTTTCAGTTACAGTTTGTTCACTTTTTGATGTATTATAAGTAATAATAAAATATAAATTACCAGATTTTATAAGGTCTATAACTTCTTTATCTAATCTTACTCCATCTTCATTTTTTAGTTCTGTAAAATCAAATCCAACTACTGAATTAACAATTGCTTTTAATGACTTAGGTTCTTCTAAAATACTATTTGTTGTAATAATAGGTGTTTTAAAATCGTCAACCATTACATAATAACCAATTTCATACTGACTAACCATAATATCTTGACCACGATAACCAATATTGTTTCCTTCAAATGCGTTTTCTTTATGAGTAGTAGCAATTAAACCACTTTCAACATATACAAAGTCATTAAATGCACTAAAACTATAAATATTAGTATTTCTTTGAATATAGTATGCAAGTCCAACGGCAACAATACTAGTAACCAATGAGAATAGTAACAAGGGGAAAAATTTATCCTTAAAAGTTAAATCATTCTTTTTTGTTTTCGTTTCTTCCTCTTTAACTACATCTTTAATTACATCAACCTTAACTTCTTCAACCGGTTTTTTTGGTGAAACAGTTTTTTTTGTAGTTGATTTTTTCACTTGTTTCTTTGCACTTGATTTTTTTGCTGGTTTTTTATTCTCTTCTTTCAAATTTATCATACCCTTCTATTTTTATTATATCTTATTTTGTTTTTAAATCAACAATAAGTGTATTTTTAAAATCAATAATTTCATCAGTTTTTATTGATGTTTGAGTTACATATCCAATATCATTTAACTTACAATTAAGTTTAATAATATTACAATAATTATTGATTTCAGTGCTTGACCATCCAATTGCATCAGGCATTTTCATTAATTTATAATTTGTTAAAATTAATACTAAATTATTATCATGCATTTTAGTTTTTTCTTTTGGATATTGATCAATAACATAATCTCCATCACCTAAAATAACGTATTTTTTAGTTAATTTATCGATTGTCTCGATCGCATTATCTATATTTTTATTATTTAATTGTGGCATTGTATATTGATTATCTTTGTTGTGAATTACATCGGTATCTGATAAATATTTATTTTTTGAAATATTTTCGACTATTTCTTTAACTGTTGTTCCTAAATTGCTATTATATCCTACTAACTTATTAGTCGCGATATAAACAATATATTTAGGATTTTCTTTTGGAAATGCGCCTATAAAACTTCTTATATAATCATATTTTCCTGTTAAATATTTACCATTTTTTCCAACTACTTGTGCAGTTCCAGTTTTACCAATAACAGTCACCGAATCAGTTTTAAAACCTCTTGCAGTTATGTCATTAGCACTTCCATTAACTGTTTCATCTAATAGTTCAATTATATGATTAATAGTTTCTTTACTTGCAACATTAGCTATTTCGGTTTTTTTACTTTGATAAACAACTTTATTAGTATTTGGATCAACTATTTTATCAATAATATATGGTTTTAACATTACACCGGAATTTGTAACCGCAGTCATTGCTTGTAGCATTTGAACAGGTGTAACAGTTATTCCTTGTCCAAAACCAGCATTAGCAAGTTCAACATCATATTTAAAATTAATTTTACCAGATAACTCTCCGGATAATTCTATTTCGGTTTTTTTACCAAAGCCAAGTTTTTTATAGTAATCAGTTAAATAATCTTTGCCAACTTTTTGTGCTAATAATGTTGCAGCAACATTTGATGAATATGTAAACCCCTGATCATAGGTAATTGTTCCCCATCCAACAGTATTATGATCTTTAATCGTACTATCTTTAACTACAATTGTTCCGGATTTATACTTTTCTTGACCATCATATACTCCTTTTTCCATTGCTGCCATATAGCTAAATATTTTCATTGTTGATCCTGGTTCAAATGTATAAGATGTTAAAGGATTATTGTAATTAACAATATTCTTTGTTTTAGGATTAAATGTAGGACTAGTAGCACTTCCAACTATTGCTCCTGTTTTCGCATCCATAACAGTTAAAATACCCCATTCAGGAGAGTGTTTTTCTACTAAGGAATCAAGAGCATTCTCTAAAAATATTTGCACATTTGAATCAATTGTTAAATAGATATCGTGGCCACTTTTTGCAGGTATTTCAACATATGGAGTATCAGCGATTTGATAACCATAAATGTCTTTTTGAAATTCTTTATATCCATCTGAGCCCTTTAATTCATCATTATAAAATTTTTCAATTCCCATCTCACCAAACATTTCGCCATTATCATCTTTTTTAACATAACCTAAAATATAGCTTGCAAATTGACCGTTTGGGTATTCTCTTTTTAATCCTTTTATAAAATCAATCCCAGGAAGGGCTAATGCTTCAATACTTTGTTTAGATTTTTCACTTGATCCTGCACCTGGTCAATGCT
>CAZIUX010000014.1:0-12749 GCA_964542795.1 uncultured Muribaculaceae bacterium | reverse complement strand
TGGAGCAAAGGTTAGAGTTGCTGTTGGTGATGATGTAAGTGCTGGTGATAAATTGACTGAAGGTAATATTTCACCAAAAGAATTACTTGCAGTTACTGATCCAATTACTGTTCAAGAATATATCTTAAAAGAAATTCAATCAGTATACAAAATGCAAGGTGTAGATATTTCTGATAAGCATGTTGAAGTAATTGTTCGTAGAATGATTTCTAAGATGAAAGTTATTGAAGGAAATGACACTGAATTAGTACCTGGATTAACAGTATCAATTCGTGAATTTACTGAAGCTAATAAACCAGTTATTCTTTCAGGAGGAGTTCCTGCTATTGGAAAACCTATTATTCTTGGTATCACTAAGTCTTCACTTGAAACTGATTCATTCTTATCTGCTGCGTCTTTCCAAGAAACTACAAAAGTTTTAACAGATGCTGCAGTAAAAGGTAAAGTTGATTATTTAAGAGGATTAAAAGAAAACGTCATTATCGGAAAACTAATTCCAGCTGGAACTGGAGCTAAAAAATATAGTGATATTAATCTTTATCTAGAAAAAGAATTTTTAACAGATGAACCTAGTGAAGTTTTAGAAGAAAAATTCATGGGCGATGTTCAAGCAGAAAATTAGTTATCGAAAGATAACTTTTTTTGTTGAAATAATTCATTATTGAATCTATAATTGAATTAGCGATATATTTAGGGGGAAAAATGGATAATAAGGAATTAAAACTTGTTGTACTAAAAAGTTCAGAAAAACTTGGCAAAGCTATTGAAGGCTATATTCAGTATTTAAGAGATGACTATTCACCACTAATTCTTAAAATAAAAGAATCGGTTTTTTCATCTGGAGAAAGAAAAACAGAGTTACTCGAAACAGTTCATAACACAGATATTTATATTATATGTGATATTGGTAATTATGGTATCACTTATAAAATTAGAGGATACGAAAACAGATGTAGTCCTTATGATAATTATAAATCAGTCAAAGATGTTGTTGGAGCAATCTCTGGAGATGCAAATAGAATTACTGTAGTAATGCCTTTATTAATTGATTCAAGACAACATAAAAGAGAAGGAAGAGAACCTTTATCCTGTGCTCAATATTTGCAAGAATTAATTAGTATTGGTGTTTCTAGAATAATAACGGTTGATGTTCATGATAGAACAGTATCGTCTGCTATTCCTTATAAAGGATTTAATAATTTAATGCCTTCTAGTACAATGCTTAAAGAATTTATCATAAGAGAAAAAGAAATAATTGATTTTGATAATTTGTTAGTAATAAGTCCTGATCAAGGAGCTACAGTAAGAACAGAACAAATTGCAAGACAAATTGGTAGACCAATGGGAACATTTACAAAAAAAAGAGATTTAAAGAATGTTGTTGAAGGAAAAAATAAAATAATTTCTCACGAATATTCTGGACCTGAGTTAAAAGGGAAAGATCTACTTATTTGTGATGATATTATTTCTTCGGGTGATTCAGTACTTGATATTGCTGAATTTGCTAAAAAGAAAGGCGCTAATAAAGTATATTTTATGGCTTCATTCGCTTTATTTACACAAGGAATTAGTCGATTTATAAAAGCTTATAACGAAGGATTATTTGAAAGAATTTATACAACTAATTTTACATATATTGAACCAGAAACGCTTGCACAACCATGGATGCAAGAAGTGGATTGTTCAATGATTATGGCAAGATTAGTATCAGATATTAACTTAGAAAAATCAATTAGTGAATTTTTATCAGCACAAGATAATCCGGTTTACAGACTTAATGGGGGTAAACATTATTAACATTTAATATTTTATGCTATAATGCTAATAGAACTGAAGTGAATTGATGAAGAAAAATAGTTTTATAGAGGGTACTTTAATAGCAACCCTTTCAGTTGTATTAGTTAAATTAATGGGATTATTATATGTAATTCCTTTTTATGCTATTATAGGTGAACAAGGTGGAGCTTTATATGGATATGCATATAACATTTATGCTATTTTTATTGCAATAAGTACTACAGGCGTCCCAGTTGCAATAAGTAAAATTATTAGTGAATATAATTCATTAGGACATAAAGAAGCAAAGATAAGAGCTTATAAAATAGGTAAGATAATTGTAAATGTTGCAGCATTTATTTCATTTTTTATAATGTTTGGTTTTGCAAAACAAATAGCTATGGTTATTATTGGCGATTTATCAGGTGGAAATACAATATCTGATGTTACTGTTGTAATAAGAGCTATTTCTTTTGCTGTCTTAGTAATTCCTTATTTGAGCTTAACTAGAGGATATTTTCAAGGGCACAAGTATATTTCTCCAAGTTCAATGAGTCAAATAATAGAGCAATTAATAAGAATATTAGTAATTATTTTTGGTAGTTATTTAGCATATAAAACATTTAGTAAATCTTTAACATTTACTGTATCAGTTGCTGTTACCGGAGCATTCTTTGGTGGTGTAGTTGCTTCTATATATTTAAAATATAAAATGTTTAAAAATAAAGATTTATTAAGTATGGAAACAGAACAAGAAAAAGATAATATAACAAACAAAGAAATATTTAACAAAATATTAAAGTACACCATTCCTTATTTAGTATTAAATATTGGAGCACAGTTATATACATTTGTTGATATGGTTTTAATCTTAAGGACTTTAGGTAATTTAGGATTTAATGCAAGACAAGTTGAATTTATAGCGAGTGCAATATCTACTTGGGCAAATAAATTCAATATGGTAGTCAATTCATTAGCTACTGGACTTGCCATAAGCCTAATTCCAAATATTGTTCAAGCATTTGTTAAAAAAGATTGGAAAGATGTAGAAATCAAAATAAACGAAACATTAGAGATGATCATCATAATTGCTATTCCTGTTACAATAATGATTTCATTCTTAGCAAAACCAATTTGGACAGTGTTTTATGGGTTCTCAAGTACTGGAACAACAGTTCTTGCATATTCAATATTTACTGCTTTGTTTAGCACATTATATTTAGCAATTATTGCTATCTTGCAAGGATTAAACAAATTTAAATTAGCTTATATAGCTGGTTTAGGAGGTTTTGCAATTAACGCTATCTTTGATATTCCATTAATGTATTTGTTTCATAAATTAAATTTACCTGCTTATTTTGGTGCTATAACTGCAACAATTCTCGGTTATTCATTTTCAATAGGCTTAAGTTTGATAAGTTTAAAGAAAAAACATCATGTTTCATATAATGAAATATTTTATACACTAAAAAGGACTATGGTACCTATTTTGTTAATGATTATCACTTTAGTAATACTCAATAATTTTGTTTTATATAATGAAACAAATAAGCTCGCTAGTCTTATAATTTTATTTGTAAAAGGTACTGTCGCGGGGCTTGTCTACTTGGTAAGTTCATATAAAATGAAAATATTTCAAAATGTTTTTGGAGCCGAAAACATTCATCGTTTAGTTAGAAAATTAACTTTTAATCTAATTAAACTTGATGATAATAAATAGGAGTTATATGCGAATAAGAAATGTTAAAAACAAAGATGAAATTATTAATAACTGTAGTTATTTAATTAAAGAACCAAAACCAAAATATTTTGATAATGATAATCCTATTCATCTAGAAATAGGTATGGGAAAAGGAAATTTCATTATAAATATGGCAATTAAATATCCTAATATTAATTTTATTGGTGTAGAAAAATACGATAGTGTTATTGCTAAAGCAATTGAAAAAATTAATAATTACGATTTAAAAAATTTACTTGTTTTAAGAGAAGATGCTTATAATCTTGAAAAATATTTTTCAGGTAAAATTGACACGATTTATCTTAATTTTTCTGATCCATGGCCAAAAAAAAGACATGCAAGAAGAAGACTAACAAGTGGATATTTCTTAAATATATATGATAAACTGTATAAATCTGCGGGCACACTTATCCAAAAAACTGATAATTTGACTTTACTTGAGTCATCAATTATAAATTTAAATAATCATGGCTATATATTTAAGGAAATATCACTAGATTTAAGCAATACTGATATACCAAATATAAAAACTGAGTATGAAGAAAAGTTTATAAAAAAAGGCATAAAAATTAATTATATTTATGCATACAAAGAAGAACATAAAGTCTTAAAATGACAAATTAAGTTCATTTTGATATAATAAAGAAAGAAAAGAAGGAGAAAAATGAAAAAAATATTTTTAATAATCTTTGTTATATTTTTTGCTTTTGGATGTACTAATATCCAAAAATCTTCTTTTTCTGAAATAATTGATGAAACATTAAAGAACAAAACCTCACTATACAATGAGTATCGTCAAGGATATAAGTATTACTTACCAAGAGGATTAGCAATTAAAAATAAAAAAGAATTTAATGAGATTATTAGCTCAAATAATGGTGATATTTATTTATATATGGACTTTGTTAGTTACAATAATAAAGTGAAAGAAGTTTATACAATAAATAAAGAATCTTTCTACAGCCAAGAAATTAAATATAAAGATAACTTTGGTTATTTGGAAATTAATGAAAATAATAGTAAGTTTTTTATTGAAATGATGTATAATTATGCTAAAATAGAGATAGTTACAAATAGAGAGTATTTAAATGAAGTAATATATAAATCAATAGTATTATTATCTTCAATTAATTATAATGATGTAATAATAGATAAATTAATGAAAGATGAAATACTAAGTTATAAAGAAGTTCCCTATAATATATTTACTCCAAAAGAAGAAACGAATAATATTATTAATATTATAGATAATTATGATGGATATTCTATTATAGAAGACGATGTCCCTGATTATGACTTGGTAAGATGAGAAAGGTGATAGAATAATGGGTTTATTCGATAAAATAAAAAATATTTTATTTGATGATGAGGAAATTGAAGAAAAGCCAAAGAGAAGCGAAGAAGTAACTAAAGAAGTTGATCCAGCTCCAAAAGAAAATCCTAAGGCTGAAGAATTAAAAAAAGAAGCATTTAATCCCGTAATTCCAGAAAAAAGAAAGGAATTTGTGGATGATTTTGAAATTCCTAGAAAAAAACAAGAAGTTGAAAAACCCATTAAAGTAGAGGAAAGGGATATTTATAAATCCAATAATACATTTAACTTTCCTATTGATGTAGATGATGATTTTGAATTAGATAAAATGCCAAAGAGAAATCAGAATGCTTTAGACTTTGAAAGAGAAACAAGAAGAGTAGATGTTGAGAAATATACAATTAAAAAAACTGAAACAGTCGAAGTAAGAGAAAAACCATTTAAAGCATCGCCAGTAATTTCTCCAGTATATGGAATAATGGATAAAAATTATAAAAAAGAAGACATTGTTGTTAAAAAGAAAGTGGAAATAACTAAGACTCAACAAAATAATATTGATTTAGATACTGTTAGAAAAAAAGCTTTTGGAACTCTTGAAGATCAAATTGAATCAACACTTGATAAACCATATGATGAATTTTATAAAAAAGAGCCAATAGTACAAAATTTTGATAAAGTTGTTGAAGACGATGATTTCTTTGAAAAGCCAATTAATGATATCGATGATTTACTAATTGACGCAAATGAAGAAAAACCAACTAACAAGGTTGAAGAAAGCTCATTAAATGAAACATTTAAATTAGATGAAGTTATTAAAGAGATGAAGAAGAGCTCAAAGGATCTTGAAGATACTGATACAGATTTATTTAATTTAATCGATTCTATGTATGATGATAAGGAGAATTAAGAATGGAATTTTTGCAAAGTATTTTACCCATAATTATATATCTTTTATTAATTATTATATTAATCGTAGGAATCATTTTATTTCTAAGAATTATTAAAACCTTAGATAAAGTTGATAAAGTTGTTGAAGATGTTAATCACAAAGTAAAATCTTTAAACGGATTTTTTGAAATAATTGATTACACTACAGATAAGTTAGTCAGTGTCAGCGATAAACTTGTTGACTTTATCTCTTTAGGAATTACAAAAGTACTAGATTTTAGAAAAACTAAAAAGAAAAGTGAAAAAAAAGAGGAAAAGGGCGGTGAAAAGGAATGAAAAAATTAGGTAAATTTCTGAGTGGTTTAGGATTAGGCGTTGGCTTAGGAATGTTATTTGCTCCAAAGAAAGGTTCTGAGCTTCGACAAGAATTAAAAACAAAACTAGATGAATTATTTAGTCAAGTTAAAGATATGAATCTTGGAGATGTTAAGGAATTGATTGAATCTAAAATTGATGAAATCAAAGTTGACCTAGATAATTTTGATAAAGAAAAGATCTATAAAGAAGCGAAAAAAAAGAGTAAAGAAATAATAGGAAAAGCTGATGAATTAGTTAAATTAGCAGTTAAAAAAGGCACTCCGGCTTTAGAAAAACTTACTCAAGAAGTCAAGGAAAAAACAGTTAATGTTTTAGAAGAAGCTTTAGCTAAATTAAACAAAAATGATAAGTAATAACTTATCATTTTTTTTATATTCTCATGTCTTTTATATATTTTTTAAGTGTTCTTGCTTCTCTGCTATAGATTATTTTTAATTGATTATCAATTTCAACAATCCCTTTTGCGCCTAGTTTTTGAATTCCGTCTTTATCTACTTTATTAATATCTTTTAATGTTACTTTCAGTCTCGACATATTTGCTTCGGCATCAATAATATTATCTTTTCCGCCCAAATAACTAACAAGCTTATTTACTTCAATCTTAAAATTTTTATTTGAAAACTTTAAAATGACTAATGATATAAATAATAAAACTAATATAATTATTACATATTCCATATTAACATTTTCCTTCTTTAGTGTATGTCAAGTTTTTTCTATCCTTTTGATTTAATTCTAAATCTATTAGGTGTAATCTTTCCTTAGTAATATCATCTACAACTATATAAACTAGTTTCTGATCATCTGGGTTAATACTAGAACTAATTAAATTTGTTCGTATTCTTAATGCTTCAAGATTTAATATAACATTATAAATAAGATTATTTTTCAATATTTTTTCTAGTGCTTGTGAGAATTCATCATCATCAGTTAATATCTCTGCTACTCTTTTTGAATCATGTTTGATACCAAATCTTTCTGCTAACTCATCTAGTTCCTTTAAGAGATTGCTTACCATTAATAAATGCATAGCTTGATTAGCATTTACTGTTAATTTAGCTGTCACTCTTGTTTTATCATCTTCTGAATATGAAGTTTCACTACTTTGATAACTAAGATCTTTTTTAAGTGAATCAAGAATTATTTTTTCTTTCAATAAAAAATCACTTACTAGAGTTTTTACAATATAAAACTTTTTAATTGAATTCATAATATCTCCTCCGTGTTTTAATTATAATTACATTCACTTATTAAGTCAAGAAATAGGGCATATTATACTTGAAAATATATTATATCTAGTTTATAATTTAAACATAGAGGATGTGTGTATATGTACGAAGAAAAAAAGGCTTTTCCAATTAAGTGGATAATCCTTGCAGTATCTATATTAGTTTTAATTATAGGTTTTGTTGCATATAATAATTATCAAAAAAATAAAAGAGAAAAATCGTATCTAGATATGATTGCCAAAATTATAAAAGCTGGCGAAGATTATGGATATGATAATAAGAAGACCAATAATGAATTAGAAGAGGAATGTCTTTCCTTAGAGAATTTAATAAAAAATGGTTATTTAGAAAGTAGTTCGAAAAAAGAACCAATCATAATTGATCCTAGAACTGGAGATAAAATGGATGGGGAAGTAATTGTTGTCTACCAAGGCGATGATGAAGTAACTGCTGATTATTTATTTAAAGAAAAATGTCGTGTTGATTATGACAAAAAAGTAAAAATAATCATTAAAGAAAAAACTACTCGTAGTTTTGTTATTGCTCTAGATGCTCCTGAAGCAATTAGATTATCTTCTTTTGAATATAAAATAGATGATAAAAATTTCTTCCAACATGATGCACCTACATATAAATTTGATGAACTATTATCTGGTAATCACCGCGTGGTAGTTCGTGCGACTGATTATTTAAATAATACATATGAAAGAACAGAACAAGTTGTATTGGACAAATTAATTGCACCAACACTTGAATATAATGAAGAAACGGCCGTTGTTACTGTTTTATGCCCTCCTTCAGAAGATGAAAATGTCAATTGTGTTTATACAATTGACAGTGAAAATTGGACAAAGGTTAATGAAGAAAATAGCAAAGTAGAATTTAAAGAAGATGGTAAGATTATTGCTCAAGTTAGAGATGGATTTAACGCTACTGAACCGGTAGTGCAAGAAGTAAAAGTAAAACCTTCTTGTATTGATAGTCAATGGTCAACTTGTACAGGATGTGATGCCGGATGTGGTCAAAATTGTGAAGGAACTCAAACCTCAAATTGTGGTAACACAAGACCTTGTACAATTGTTGGAACATGCACATCCCTTCCTCCAGTTACAACATATACTGTTACAGTTAAAGCGTCTAATGGTGATCCATTAACTCAATCACAAAATGTTCCATCAGGATTTAATAGAGTATTTACCGTTTCGCCTAAATCTGGCTATGAATTTAGTAATGTATCTTGTACTTCAGGAACAGCAAATTACTCAAGCAGAAGTAATCAGTTAACAGTTAATAATGTCGATAATGCAAGAACATGTACTATAAACTTCACAAAAAAAGTTATTATACCAACTGTCTATAAAGTAACATTCGTTGGTTTTGATGGCAAAACAATCGAAGTTAAGAGTGTACAAAGTGGAAAAACCGTATCTGCGGTAACTGCACCAACAATACCAGGGTATACATTCCAAACTTGGACAAAAAATGGTGTGACATATAATTTTAGCTCTCCAGTAACTTCAAATATAACTCTAAATGCTAAATACTTAGTAAATAAAATTGCCGTTACATTTGATACCGATGGAGGCTCAACAGTATATACACAATACATAATTTCTGGACAAAAAGCTATTAAACCAAATGATCCATCAAAAGCAGCGTTTAAATTTAGTGGATGGTATCTAAATGGTTCGCCTTATGATTTTAATAGCCCAGTAACATCTCCAATAACATTAAGAGCAAACTGGTTGCCATTAATTAGTAAAACAGTAGTCTTTAATGGAGTTGATACTTCAATGAATGTTACTTTAACTGGATTTAGAGGGTTACATCGTATTACAGACACTTGTGTTAATAACGTATCCTCAACAATGAGTGGAGCTGTAATTAACTTGGTATTATCAAGTGCAGAATCTTGCCAAGTTAATATAGAATATTATTAAAAATAAAAATAATCTTCATTTTGAAGATTATTTTTTATATAGTCTAAATAAATTAATTGAAGGTTTATTAAACAGCCTTAATTTTAGTAAACTTGTTCCAATACCACTAGAAATATATAAATCAGTTTCATCTTGTTTATAATGTTCTTCGTAGTATGTCTTACTTCCCTTAGGAGTAATAAGCGCTCCCACAAACGGGATTCTTACTTGGCCACCATGAGAATGTCCACTTAACATTAAATCAATATTATATTTTCTTGCTTTAAGTAATGTATCAGGTTCATGAGCAAGAAAGATTGAGAAATAATTGTTTTCTTCTTCCTGATACTTAAATGTTTTGTCTAAATCATTTTTTTCTTTTAGTTCTGAAGTCACTCCCGAGATTACAATTGGAGTATTACTTTTGTAATAGATATATTCATATTTGTCTTTTAAAATAGTGAAATTAGTTTTTTCCATTATCTCTTCAAAGAAATCATATTCATAATCATGATTGCCCTTAACAGCATATTTTCCAATCGTACATTCTAGTTTGCTTAGCTCGGTGATAATGATCTCTTTTTCTTTTTCACTAATAATTTGGTTTTTTTCAATAAAGTCACCAGTAAAAACTATTATATCCGGTTTAAGACTATTTATATTTTTAATAATTGCTTTTAATTCTTCTTCTTTAATAGTAGATGCATAATGTAAATCAGAGAATTGAACAATCTTTTTTCCGACATATTCATTAGGAATTTTAGAATTATAAATTGCGTATTCCTTGATGATCAACCCTTTTGTACCAATAAATCTTGACCACAAAATTATGGATATTCCCATAATAAGTAATAATATTATAACTTTAATTTTTCCCATTTTTATATCCCAAAAATTAATAATAATAAAAGAGTAAATGCATTATGTATAAAATGAGCAGTGATTGAAGAGAAAATGTTATCTGTTTTAACATAAGCGACCGCTAAATATCCGCCCATTAATGAATATGTTAAAAAATGAAGGATATCAACTAATGAGACAACGCCACTTGCCATATGAATAATTCCAAATAGAAAACCAGAAATCAATATAAATAAAACATTACTTTTAAAAACTTTTCTTAATGAAAAACGAAAGATCAATTCTTCAATAAAAGGCGCGATTAATATAGTAGCACCCTGAATTAGCGGCATTTCTAGTAGCAATTGTCTATTTAATGCTTCATTATTAGGAATACCACCCTCAATTAAAGTGGCAATAGAATTAATAATCATCATTGTAACAAAGGCAAGTACCCAAAATTTTAAACTTGTCTTTATTTCTTTTTTGCCGAATTTTTTTAATTGTTTTTTTAATGAATCCCTATAAGAATAAACAAGTATTAGCAACATAATTATTTGTATTATCAACCAAAATAGCGCTAGTAACTTATCATTATTAAGATCAATTTCGAGTATTTGAAATCCGAAACCAAGGATAAATGGTAAGATGACGAGTTGTATCAAAATTAGTAAAAGAAATTTTCCTAGATTCTTTAATTGTTTAGACATATTATTTCCCTCATTTCTATTTTCCTTTTAAGAATATCATAGTTAAATTTATTATGCAATAAAGTCAAAAAAACTCTTTGTATAACTTGACTATGAAATATTTCCAAAGTATAATGATATTGAAGACTAGGATATTAAACTATATCTATGGTCGTTTAGAAATGAGTGGTTAAATGAAGGCTAGTGTTTGGGGATATTGGTTAATATCGTTAGGAATTTTTATTTTAGTAATAATGATGTTACTAAATAGTTTTACAACCAAAAACACCCAAGATTACTATATGGTGAAGGAAGTAACTGATGCTGCACTTGTTGACGCTATCGATTTTGCACATTACCGAGTTACTGGAGAACTAAAAATAAATCGCGAAAAGTTTGTTGAAAATTTTATAAGAAGGTATGCAGAAAGTGTGACAATGACAACCGAAACATATAAAATTGACTTTTTTGAAATTTATGAAGCTCCGCCTAAAGTAAGTGTTAGAGTTTCAACTAATACTGGTACATATAACGTAGCTGGCGAATCAACTAGTTTTGATGTTGTAAATAAAATAGATGCAATATTAGAAATGCCAACAGAGTAATTAGAATATTTGGAGGATAAAAGTGGGAAATTTACAAAATTCATTAAAAAGATTCTTAACTAATAAAAATACCGTAACATTTTTAGGTGTATTGGTTGGAATAGTTGTACTTTTTTTTGGTTATCAATATAGAGTTAATGTAGCAATTAGTTTGATAAGTGTGCCTGTCGCTAAAGAAGAAATTCCAGCTAAAACGAAAATAACTAATGACATGTTAACGATAATTAAATTATCAAAAGCAGAAGTAGATAAAATTGATAATTTATATTTAAATAAAAATCAAATCATTAATAAGGTTGTTAAATATAATACAACAGTTCCAAAGAATGGGTTGTTTTATCACTCAACTGTTGTAAATGAATCTGAACTTCCAGATAGTATAGTGGCAAATATTCCGGATAATTATCGATTATTTTCAATAGATATTAGTAAAATACCTGAATTTAAATATGGAAATGTAATTATGCCCGGATCTTATATTGATATTGACTTAAAAGCAGTTTTAACTACTGGGGCTAATGCCGGAAAAATATATAATGGCAGAATTATTAAGAGTATTGAAGTTCTAGGAGTAATAGACAATGATGGAAACAATGTATTTGAAGGTAAAGATTTAAAAAGACCTTCTGCATATTTGTTTGCTGTTGATGAAGAAATGTATAAAATTTTATCAAACGTTGTATTTGCTAATGCTGACGCGGGAGCAAATATGGATTTAATCCCTGTTCCAAGAAATGCTAAATATACCCAAAATGCTGCAGAAACCGAAATTACAAGTTCAATTTTAGTTGATTATATTAAACAATTCGTAGTTCCTTTACCAGATGAAGAATAAAAAATATGAATAAAAAAGGAGGGGTAAGTTGTGAATGAAGCTATATTCTCGCAATTAGACTTTGGTCCTTTGAAAGAGTATTTAGAAAATGATGATATTACCGATATTTCTATTAGTAATGGTGCAAATATTTGGCTTAAAACATTATCCAAAGGCGTCTTTCAAGTAAAGAAACCAGATGTCAATAATGCATTCATCGAAAAATTAGCATTTCAATGTGCTAATGTTATGGGTAAAACTTTTAATATGGCACATCCATTCTTGGATGCTGAGAGTTCTGAGCTTCGTTTAAACTTTGTTCACGATTCTATTGCAACAAATGGTGTAGCGGTAGTAATACGTAAAACCCCGGCTAAAATTCGATTAAATAAAGATAAGTTATTAAATGAAAGATATGTCACAATCGAAATACATGATTTCTTAATGAAGTGTATCGAAGGTCATTGTAATGTAATTGTAAGTGGGGAAACTGGTTCTGGTAAAACAGAATTAGTTAAATATTTAGCAAGCCATACAAAAGAAAACGAAAAAATCATT
>CAZIUX010000013.1:7102-12801 GCA_964542795.1 uncultured Muribaculaceae bacterium | reverse complement strand
TATTAGAAACAATTGTTAAATCTATTAAACCATATGCTGGTAGTGAAAATGATAACCTTCAATTACAAATTTCTAATTTAGGTTATGATGATTATTTAGGTACTTTAGGAATTGGTAGAGTTACTAAAGGAAAAGTTAAACTAGGAGAAACAGTTACTATAGTAAAAAATACCGGTGAAATAAAAAATACCCGTATTTCAAAATTATATGTTTATGAAGGTATTAAGAAAGTTGAAGTATCGGAAGCTTATTATGGAGATATAGTTATTATTGCTGGTCTTCAAGACATCTCAATTGGTGATACAATTAATAGTTTAGATAAGCCTGAGCCTTTATCTAAAATAGAAATTGAAAGACCAACTTTATCAATGAATTTTTATCCAAATACATCCCCATTTGCTGGTAAATCTGGTAAATTCTTAACAAGCAGACATATAAAAGATCGTTTAGATAAAGAAAAATGTATTAATGTCGGTTTAGAAGTTGAACCAATCAAAGATGAAATAGAAGGTTATAAAGTATCAGGTCGTGGAGAATTACATTTATCAATTCTCTTAGAAAACATGAGAAGAGAAGGTTATGAATTAAGTGTTTCAAAACCTGAAGTAATCTTTCACGAAGAAAATAATCAAAAATTAGAACCTTTTGAAAATGTTATAATTAATGTTCCTTCAGAATATTCTGGTACTATCATTAATGATTTAAATGAAAGAAAAGGAAAATTACAATTAGTATCATCTCTTGAAGACGGATATGCTCATCTTGAGTATTTAGCCCCTACAAGAGGACTATTAGGATATCGAAATACTTTTATTACAAATACTAAGGGCGAAGGTATTATGGTTAGAAGTTTTGATTCATATCAACCATATGCTGGTGAAATACCATCTAGAAAAAATGGTGTCTTAATATCAATGGTTGATGGCAATGTTTTTGGTTATTCATTATTTAATTTATCAGACCGTGGAATAATGATTGTTGAACCAGGAACAGAAGTTTATATGGGAATGATTATTGGTATTCATAACCGTGATAATGATTTGGATGTTAATCCATGTAAAAACAAAGAGTTAACTAATACAAGAAGCTCTCATGCTGATGAAGCAATTACACTAAATAAACCAAAGATATTTACTTTAGAAGCAGCATTAGAATTTATTGACGACGATGAAATAGTTGAAATAACACCTGATCAAATTAGATTAAGAAAGAAAGTCTTAGATCCAAAATATAGAAATAGAAAATAACATCCCGAGGATGTTATTTTTTTTAATTATTTTATTTCGTAAGGACTATTTAATGTACCATCACCATCAGTTTTAATTACAGTATCATTTAAGTGTAGTGTTGGTCTTACTTTATATTGTGAGATAGCGTCATTCTTTTTTATACTTGTTATATCAATATAGTATGTTTCATATGTGTTTTCTTTTGATGGAGTAGATGTCCAAAAAGAACCACGAAATGATGTTAAGAAATTATAATTCATACAAGCTGGAGAAATAGTATTAGTACAATTAGTATCTAAACTAACTCTCAAATAATCAGATGCTGTTAATAAACCAATATAGTAAGTTTCTTGTGATAATAAAGAACATTCAACACTATTATTATTTAGAGTTTCATCTTGAGCTCTAGCTCCTATACATAAATTCTTTTTAGTTACTTTTGCTAAGACGTCTTTTGAAACAACTTCTTTTTCTTTGGAAAAATCTACTAAAGTATTCTTAATTCTACTAACTTCAAAATTATTGATTCCAACTCTTTCTAAAGTATCACTGTTGTAAGCATTATCCCAAACAAATCCTCTTTCAAATATGTTCCCTTTTCGGTCATCTAAGTATTTATCAAAAACTATTTTTATATTATTATCTGCATCAACACTTAATATTCTCCATAATCCGTCACCGATTTTTATATAATTATTATTTACTTCTCCACGAAAGTATTTTTCATTTTCACCTTCATATAGACCGGGTCCAGAATCAGTAACTTTATTTGTGTCTAATAATATTTCATATAAAGCTATTTCACTAAATGCTTTACCGCAGTCTAGAAAAGCAACATATTTATATTCACCTTCGATGTTACTTAATACTACTTTTCCATCACAACTAACATCACTTGGTAAATATTCACTTAAATCATCTAGAAATCCTCGATTAACTAAAGAATTTATGGTTACTTCTTTTCTTTCTCCTTCTTTTGGAAGTAGTCTTGTATTATAATCATAATATTCTTTAGCAGATTCAACCATTAATTCCTTAATCCCTTCATAAAGATTATTATTATTTATCTTGCCTTTATTATTGTTGCATGATCCAACAATCAAAGCAAAAAACATTAATAAAAAGAAACCACCACCAATATATAAGTATTTCTTTTCTACATTTTCAAAAACAGTTTTTAATCCATCTAACATTTTTAATCCTCCATTTATAATACTATTTTATCATATATTTTAAATATATAAAGTTGAATTTAACACTAACTCAATCATTTTATTAAGTGATTCTTGTCTTTCTAATGAACTTAACATTTTGTTTTCATAAGGAGAATCACTTACGGTTAAGACACATCCAGCTTCTTTATTTAAATACTTGGCTATAAAAAATAAGGCAAAAGATTCCATTTCAGTACCTAAAAAATATTCATCTTTTGGAAGTAAATTTTCTATAATATTATTTTTAGCATATGGTTCGAATACATCTGTTGAGAATACTGTTCCAATATTTAAATGGATGTTATTTTCCTTACTTGCTGCAATAATGGCATTATTAATTGATTCTGATGAAGAAAATTTTTTACATTTGTTATTATCATATAAATATGCAAATGATGATTCACTATAAGCGTCTGTTGCTAAAATTAAATCACTAACTTTAATGCTTTCTTTCATTGAACCACACGTACCTAATCTAATAATTTTCTTAACATCATAATATGAAAATAACTCATAAGCATATATTCCCATACTAGGAATACCCATTCCAGAAGCAATAACGCTTATTTTTTTACCCTTATAATATCCAGTGTAACCAAAATTATTTCTAACTGTATTAATTAGTTTTACATCAGTTAAGTATTTATCTGAAATATACTTTGCTCTTAAGGGATCTCCTGGCATTAAAACTATATCGGAAACATCATCTTTTTCAAATCCAAAATGAATACTTGCCATAATACACATCCTTCTATATTTATTATAACTAATAATTGTCCATAAGCCAATTATTTCTATGATATAATGACAAGTAAGTGGGAGGAAATTATGAACAAAATAGAAAATTATAATGGAGTAGAAATCCATTTTATAAAAGCCAAAAAATCATTTAAAAAAATTGCCTGTAAAGTACTAATAAGAAATCCTTACTCAATTGATCTTGCAACAAAACTTATGATTTTATCAGATATACTTGTAGAAAATTGCAAGGACTATCCCAAACATAATTTACTAAAGGCAGAATTAGAAGAAAGGTATAATACTAGTATTGGAAATGATACTGAACAAGTAGGTGATCAATTATTTACTACTTTTACTTTCTTATCATTAAATCCAAAATATACTGAAAAAGAAGAACTAGAAAAAGTAATTAAACTATTCTTTTCAATAATATATAAACCTAATGTAGAAAATTTTGAATTTGATAAAACCACTTTTGACTCGGCTATAAATGTATACCGAAGCAGAATTTTATCATTAAAAGAGAAAAAACGTACGTATGCAATTAATAGATTCAATCATTTTCTTGATGAAACATCCTTAGAAGGATTAGAAGTAGAAGAAGCATTAAAAATGTTATCTAAACTAACTCCTAAGAATTTATTTGAAACCTATCAAGAACTTATAAAAGGGGATACAAAAATTTATTTTAGTGGAGATATTAATTCAGATAAAGTAATAAATATAATAAAAAACAACATCGTAACAGAAGATCATTTAGTATTATCTAGTCCAAATAGAATTAAGATAAATCGTGAATTTAATGCTAAAGAAATAATAGAAACAACCAATACACAGCAATCCCTACTAATTGTAGAATATGCTTATCCTGAAGAATTATCTCATAAAGAAGAAATATATGTTGCCAATGTCCTAGCGGATATATTAGGTGGTCAAAACTCATTATTATTTAATGATATTAGAGAAAAACAATCACTTTGTTACCAAATAAGTGCCGAGAATGATTATTTTAAAAAAGATTTAGTTATTTATACGGCAATTAATTCAAAAAATTATAAATTAGTACTTGAGTCGATTGAAAATAATATTAATAAACTTAAAAATGGAAAATTTTCCAAAAACATGGTAAAAAATTCTAGTAAAATGATTATTTCAAACCTAAAAGCAAATCAAGAATCAATTACGGGTAGTATTAATGAATATGTTAATCAACATGTTATAAAAATTGATAGCTTAAAAAATAGAATAAGCGAATATCGTAATGTAACTAAAGAAGATGTTGTTAATTTATCTCGGAAGCTAGAACTTAATTTGATCTATTTACTAAAGGAGGATCAAGATGGAAAAAAGAACAATTAATGTTTTAAATGATCATTACTACTATGAAAAACTTCCAAATGGACTTCAAGTATATATGTTTCCTGGTAAGGATAAAAGTATCTGGGGGATTAATTTCTTAACTTTATTTGGGGCTAAAGTAAATGATTTTAAAAAAGATAGTGAAGATGAATATCACCATGTTCCTTTAGGTACAGCACATTTTTTAGAACATCAATTATTTCAATTAGATAATGGATCTTCTATTGAGGATAAATTTAAATCTTTAGGAGTAAGCGCAAATGCTTCAACTAGTCAAGAAAGAACTCGTTATACTGTTGATGGTAACAGAAATTTTAAAGCTAGTTTGATTACCTTACTTGATTATGTCCAAAATCCACATTTTTCTGATCAAGGAACAAGTAAGGAAAAAGGAATAATTATTGAAGAAGAAAGAATGGTAAAAAATAAAACGTCTTATGTTGCTTATATAGAATCAAATAAAGCTTTATTTCATAATTATTATTACAAATATCCCGTTATTGGCTACGAAAGTGAAATTTTAAGTATAAAAACAGAGGATTTAAGGTTATGTTATGATTATTTCTATCATCCTAGTCAAATGTATTTAATCATTCATGGTAATTTTAATTATCATGAAGCAATCGAGATAGTTAGAAATAATCAAGCAAGTAAAACATTTCCTAAACCATTTAATTTGAGTATAAAAAAAATAACTGAACCTCAAGAGGTGGTCATGCCTTTAGTAATAAAAGAACACGATGTTTCATCACCACTTATTACCATTAATTATAAAATACCGTTCATTATCTTTAAAGACGCTAATATATCTCTTCTTGAAGCCTTATTTATTATAAATTATATTTTAAAAAATAATTTTGGATCTACAAGCGAGTTAGGTCAATATATTTTTGATAGTAATCTTACTGATGGAGGGTTGTATCATGATGTTGATTATTATGGTGATTACATAGTAATAACATTCACATATAGATCAAACTTTTCTGAAAAAATAGAAACTATGATAACTGAAAAATTAGAAAAATTAGAATATGATGAAAAAACATTTAGTAGATTTAAAAAAGTCTCTCTTAGTAGATTTATTACAGATAGTGAATTTAAAGCTAACTATGAGTCATTGTTAATCGGCTACTTAATTAATAATGAAGACTTTCCA
>CAZIUX010000013.1:0-7092 GCA_964542795.1 uncultured Muribaculaceae bacterium | reverse complement strand
TTTATGGGTAATTCTTTATTGTCAGACAATTTTGGTAAATCATTATCTAAATTACTCATTTGAAAACATAAAATTACTTATAGACAATTTAGATTTATCAAATAAATCTATTGTCAAATTAATGCCCATGAAAAAACAATAACTTATTGTTTTTTTTTGAATATAATGATAAAATCAACATAGAATAGGAAGAGGGCAGAGATGAATTCTGATTTATTTAATAATAATGATTTAGATAATGATTTACCAAAATTGTCTGATAATAAAGAATTACCCATAAAAAAAGAAATTGAAATAGAAAAAACAGTTTCTATTTCAGATATTAATCCAAATTTATATGAATCAAATAATGATTTTGAAATACCGGCAAAAAACGAGTATAAAGAAGCTGAACCTACTATTGATGAAGTGTCTGATCCACTTCCGTTTAGTAATGAACAAACACCAGTTCAACCACTTGGATTAACTCCAGATGAATTTCCTCAAGGTGAATTACCAAAAGGATTAGCCCGTGATTCTAAAACAAATAATAATCCAAACTTTGCAGTTACAATTGGAATAGTAGTTCTAATTGTTGGTTTAATAATTTTTGGTGTATACCAAGCATTAAAAATTAGCACGAATAAAAAACCAAGTAACGATAAATTAAGTAGTAATACAGCGCCTGTAGTTGACTTAATAAAAGATGAAGAAATATATAAAGATAAAATAATTACTGAAACAAAGTCTCAAATTTTAATTTATAATAATGAATCAGAATATCTATACTTATATATTGACTCAAATAAAAAGTTAGCAGCCGCGATTGGAGACAGTGCTTTCCAAGCTAGTGCTGAAACAGTAGGTAACCCAATATCTAACTACAGTCATGTAAATATAAAAACTATGTATCAAACTGAAGGATGTACTTTAACTGATCGTCAAGCTTATATCTTGACTGAAGAAGGATATTTATTTAGTGCTGATTTAGTAAAAGGATATTCGGATCTTTATACTGAACTTAAAAATGTTCAACCAATGCAAGGTGTTAGCATTAATTTAAAAAGTGTTGTAAGTGGTTCTTCTGTTAAAGCTTTCACAACTATTGTAGATGGAAAAACTGATTGTAAGACGGTAAACCCATACGTTTTAACTGCTGGAGAAAAGTCCGAAATTAGAAGAATATATGCACTTGAAGGCGGTAGTCTTGCTATAGGAGATAGATATCGTGGTCATGTAAATTCATTTGGAATAGATAATTTCGATTATCATATTTATGCTGATAAGACTATAAGTAAATATGATAACCGTTTATTAGCAGATTCAAATAATCAAAATTACAAAATGGCAAAAGTGATTTATTCAACAAACTTAATAAATGAACTAGAAGCAAATTATGTATTTATTAGTACAGATAATAATGTACTATATTCTAAATTAAACGATCCTGCTTTGACAAAGGCTAATAATAAAATGGTCAAAGAAGTTAAACAGTCTGAAAAAATATCCGATGATGGATTTACTACAAATAAAACTGTGACTATATCATATCAGGATGGTACAGAGGAAGTATTATCTTCAACTGATACAGATTTAATTATATATGATATTCAAGAATTTATAGATAATCCAATTAATTAAAAAAAATACACTTTATGTGTATTTTTTATTATAATAAAGTTGGGTGATATTGTGAGCGAAGAAACAATCGATAAAATTCTTTATTTAATAAACAAAAAGAAAATGCCATTATCAATAATTGTCCGAGAATTAAATTTAAATGAACATGATAAAGTGTTTGTAATAGAAGCTTTAGAAAATAAAGGATTAAGTTTAAGAAACGATGGTGATTCTTTTGTTAAGACAAATCGTCCCAAAGGAAAACTTCATTATATTAAATCAACTAAAAGAGCATTAAAAATTGGTGCTTATAGTGATACTCATTTAGCAAATATCTATGATCGAATTAATGCTATACAGTATATATATGAGCAAGGAGAAAAGAGGAGTGTTGATTTTTTTGTTCATGCTGGAGACTTTTTTGAAGGAATACTAAGTTTTGTAAAAAATCATAATCTTCTTTTAAAAGAATTGACACCCGCGGGTCAATTAGATTATGCTTGTGAATATTTTCCGATTAGTAGTATTCCAACATTCGTTATAGGCGGAAATCATGACATTGCAGTTACAAAAGAATTTGGAATAGACTTACTTGATGAATTTTCTAAACAAAGAGACTCAATAATATATTTAGGGCCAGACATCGCGAATATTCAATATGGGTCCTTGAGAATTTTACTTGAGCATGGTAGAATTCATAAAGTAGAAAGAAAAATATCTTTCATCAAAAATGATTTAATTAAATATGAAGAAAAAACCGCGCCGCATTTATATATTACTGGTCATATTCATCAGCCACTTTATACTAAATACAATTATACGCATGTTTTTCAATGCTCTTCATTACTTAGCCAAACTGATCAAAAAACCTCTAGAGGAGTTGTATTTCCAAATAGTATTTGGTGGATTAATTTAGAAATGGATGATCAAGGAAAAATTCAACATATAGAAGTTCAACCAGAAGAAATAGAGCCCACACTTAAAAAGAATCTATATTAAGGAGAAAATATGAAACATAAAAAACTAATTATAATCACAATGATAATAGTAATAATACTATCAATAGTCTTATTTGTCTTCTTTAATAAAAAAGATAAAACTAAATTAAAAATAGTTGATGAATCAGTAGTATGTCCATCAGCACTTGAATCAATATATGAAGATGATAATTATACTTATAATTTGAATTGTCTTAAATCCGATTATGTATTCGTAATTTTCAATTCTGGGGAAAAAATAACACTTAAAGAAGCCCTTCAAAATAAACGAATAAAATTAGAAGATGTATTCAAAAATGATTATTATCTATTTCAAAAGGCAAAATATGAACTTGTTGTAACAAAAATAAGTAATAATGATAAAATTGAAGTAGATGGAAAATCAGTTTTCTTTAAAGATGTAAAAATAGTATTTAAAAATGACTTAGTAAATATTTCCTTACAAGAAGCATTAAATAATAAAATGATAAAAATTACTGATATTGCAAACTATTTAG
Source organism: uncultured Muribaculaceae bacterium (assembly GCA_964542795.1). GTDB lineage: Bacteria > Bacillota_I > Bacilli_A > RF39 > UBA660 > JAAZHN01. The sequence goes on along the minus strand of CAZIUX010000013.1, from coordinate 3,998 downwards.
ATAATGAATCTTTACTAGGATTAGTTATTAAAAATGAAGATGAAAATAATAATATTACATATAGAACTCAAGAATACGGATTAGTAAAATGCTCAAATAATGATTATTACTTTGGTGAAAATGTTATAAAAATAGAAGGCAATATATGTAAATAAAGAAAGAGTGATAAAAATGATTAAACTAAATAACATTAGTTTTATAAGGGATAACAAAGTTATCTTAGATAATATAAATTTAACACTTGATAATAATAAATTTTATGTTATAACTGGTCCTAATGGATCGGGGAAATCGACATTAGCAAAAATAATTATGGGGTTAGAAAAACCAGATTCAGGAACTGTTTATCTAGACGATATTGATATAACAAATAAATCGATTAATGAAAGAGCTAATTTAGGAATAGGTTATGCTTTTCAACAACCTGTATTATTTAAAGGAATAACTGTATATGACTTACTTAAAATCGCAACTAAAAAAGACTTAGATAAAAAGAGTGCCTGTGATATTTTATCAAGAGTAGGACTATGTGCGATTGAATATGTTGATCGTGAAATAAATAATTCTTTATCTGGGGGAGAATTAAAAAGAATAGAGATTGCTTCAGTGCTGGCTAGCAAGCCAAGGGTAACGGTTTTTGATGAACCTGAAGCAGGAATAGACCTATGGAGTTTTCGTAGCTTAAATGAGGTTTTTAAGAGCTTACAAGATGATTCTACTGGAATAACTATTGTTATATCCCATCAAGAAAGAATTATGAATATTTCTGATGAAATCATTTTGATTAATGAGGGAAAAATCAGCAAAATGGGTCCAAAAGATAAAATGATATCAACAATATTTAAACAAACCATTTGCTGTAAGGGGGTAGAGTTTAATGAATAATATGGATGAATATTTATTAAGTAAAATTTTACCAGAATCTCATGATGATGTTGATGCATATAACTTAAGAAAAAATGGTCAAGGAGTTAAAAGAAAAATAAATGAATATATTGATATAGCATCCAAGGAAGATTCTAAAGGTATTGAAGTATATGTTAAAGCGGGTTCAAAGAATTGTTTAGTTGAAATACCAGTAATATTAACTGAAAGTGGTTTAAAAGATGTTGTCCTAAATGACTTCTATATTGGTGAAGATGCTGATGTTAAAATATATGCAGGATGTGGAATTCATAATAATGATAGCAAATCATCAGAACATAATGGAATACATGCCTTTTATTTAGAAAAAAATTCTAAAGTAGAATATGTAGAAAACCATTTTGCTGATGGTGAAGGAAAAGGAAAAAAGAATCTTAACCCTACTACTAAAATATTTATGGAAGAAAATTCATATATGCTTATGAGTACTACTCAAATTAGTGGTGTTGATAATACAATAAGAACGACTGAGGCAGAACTTAAAGATAAGACAACACTAGTTATTAATGAAAAAATACTAACTACTGGGCATCAAAAAGCAATTACTGATTTTAAAGTTAATTTAATCGGTAAAAATTCTTCTGTCCATGTTGTTTCTAGATCGGTAGCAGAAGATAATTCATATCAAGAATTTAAATCAGATATCATCGGACAAAATGAATGCTATGGCCATGTTGAGTGTGATGCAATTATTAAAGATAATGGTAATGTTAAAGCAATACCTAAAATAAATGCTATGAATGTTAATGCTTCTTTAATTCATGAAGCTACTATTGGTAAAATAGCTGGATCTCAATTAAACAAATTAATGTCTTTAGGACTTAGTGCCAAAGAAGCAGAAGAAGTAATTATAAAAGGATTCTTAAAATAAAACAAAAAGCGATGTAAATCGCTTTTTATTCTAATAGTTCCTTATAAATATTATCAATTTCTTCATTTTCTATTTCTAAATCTTTTAATACTGCATATGCAACTTCTATACTTATTTTAGAAAAACAATCATTATCCAATAACATCTTGCCAATTAAAACTTGTTTTTCTAATTCTTTAGAATTATTTTCATATTTTCTTAATAAATGTTCATTTATTTTTCTTAATCTCTCTATCATTATCTACTAACTCCTTTTTCAACTAAGCCAGGTATTTTTGGCTTATCTGGTGCGATATATTCATATTCACCAACATCAAATTTGTTTTGAAGATCGTTTAAAGTAACCATAGTAATACCATTTTCAGGATCAATAATATAGTATTTATTTCTTTCACCATCAGTTTGATAATTGAATTCATTTAAAGCCATTACTACTTCTAAGGCCATAGTAGATCCTATATTTTTTTTAATAATTGACATTTGAATATTATTTCTTCCTTGTTGATTATCAAAAAAAATAGTTTTTAGAATGCGAATATAGGCAACAAAATCTAATCCCTGAAGATTTAATGATTTTGCTTTTTCCATCATTATTTCTAATCTTTTTTCAAGACTGATAAATTTTATATTTCCAGATATTTCTGAGTAACGGTTAATGACATCTTGAAATGATTGAATGTTATTATGTATTTCATCACATTGAGCAACTTCTTTTTGTATTCTTAGTAAATACTCATTAAATTCTTTTTGTGTTTGATCATTTGTATTTTCACATTTAAGACCATTAAGTCCATAATTTATTTTCATATTGATTAAATCACCATTGAGAATGGTTGTTACTGAATCTGCAAATACTAAGTATTTACCACATCTAAATTTTAAACTTGCATGTCCTCCAAAACCAGATATTTTCATTTGTTTTGTTTCAAAATTTATTCCTAGTTCATTTAATAACATGCCATACATAGCATTAAATTCATAACACACAACTCGGTTATTACTAGGTGTAATATTTGAAAAGAAATCAAAATTTTCATGTTCAAGCGCAATTGGACCTTGTTGATTAACAGCATAAAATTTATCATCATAAGATAATATTTTACACATTTTCACATATATATAGATAGCTTTTTCAATTTGACTTAAACTATCACTCATGCCTTCGAATATTGCTTTTTTTAATTCAGGATTAATATGTAAATTTTTAATATTAGGGTCATCTGTAACAGTTATTTTATTTATTGCTTGAATATCAATTAATTGTAATGATCCAATTAAATCATTTTTTCTTCTAAATATTGGATCAAGAATATAATTTCCCAATATTTTATCTTGTTTAATAAAAATAAAAGCTGCATAAATAAATACTTCTTTCGGATAATTACCAATGGTTCTTATATTAGGGTCTTGGCATATTCTAATAAATTCTTCATTACTAAGCATAAATAAATCAATTATTTCCTTAATCGGAAATGAATAGTTAACATTATCAATATTTAATTTTAAAATACTTGAATCATATTTTTCTCTTAGTTTAGCAAATGATAGATTACTTTTATATTTTTCAATCATTTCTAATGTATTGGGACTTGAATCAATTACATTTTTACTTATTGCTTCTTCAAGTGCATTGATTAATGCAACTCTTGATATTCGCATATTCCCAGCAACATCACCATTCATAAAATATCCCAATGTAAAATAATCAAACTGATTATCAAAAAATTTACTCAAATAAATAAGATAATCACTTTTTGTAATTATATCGTTTAATAAAGCAACACTTATATTATTGATTACTGGACCACTTTGATATTGATCATAAGTTTCCTTTTGAACAATCAACTGTTTATTAGCAAGTGAGCTTAAGTGAGGATTAATTTTTATCCATTCAGCAATTGTGTGATTTTCCATAATATCACCAACTTAATTATACTATTTATTAACAAATAATATTTTTAAATTATATCAACAGAACGTAAAATATGTGTAATAATATCATTCATTTCTTATAATCAACCCCAAGTAAAGTTTTTGGTGAACAAAACAGAATAAGTTTATATACTTTATCAGCAAACAGAAAATTGAAAAAAAGCCAATATACATGTATCAATTATATAAGATTAATTTCCTCTAAACCATTCTCAGTTAACTCATATACTTTATTGCTTACTTCTTTAATATATTTTCGATCATGGCTAAT
>CAZIUX010000012.1:0-13331 GCA_964542795.1 uncultured Muribaculaceae bacterium | reverse complement strand
GTATCCCCATCTAAATTACCTGTTGGTTCATCACAAATAAGTAACTTAGGTTCATTCACAATAGCTCTTGCAATACAAACCCTTTGTTGTTCTCCTCCAGATAATTCTCTTGGAAAACTCTTATATTTTTCTTTTAAACCAACTCTTGAAAGTGCTTTATATACTTTAGATTTAATTTCAGTTTTTTTTAAGCCAAAACTTTCTAAAGGAAATGCCACATTTTCATACACAGTCAAATTAGGTAGTAACTTAAAATCTTGAAAGACAATTCCTATTCTTCTTCTAAGTTTATATACCTTACTATTTCTTAATTTTGCTACATTAATACCAGCAACAATTACTTCACCTTTTGTAGGTTTTTCTTCACGATAAAGCATTTTAATAATTGAACTTTTGCCTGAACCACTAGATCCAATGACAAAGACAAATTCTCCTTTATTAATTTTTATATTTAAATTAGCTACTGCTGTAACTCCATTAGGATATATTTTATAACAATCTTTTATGCTAATAAATTCCACTACTATATCACCATGTTTATTATATCATTTACTATTCACTTTTAAAAGTGAACTATTCTTCACAACAAAAAATTGACATTTTTTAGCACTTGGTATTGACAAGTGCTAAATAGTGTGATATATTCAAAATGTAGAAAGGAATGATTAATATGGATTTAATACCAAGAGGTTATGGTTTCGATGATTTTTTTAGTTTTTTTCTTCCAGATAAAACTTTTGAGAAAATTGAAATGAAATGTGATATTTTTGAGAAAGATGGAAAATACAACTTAATTGTTGATATACCCGGAATGAATAAGGAAGATGTCAAAATTGAATGTGAAGATGGTTATCTTTATATAACTGCAATTAAAGAAGACAAAAAAGATGAAGAAGATAAAAATTACATTCGTAGAGAAAGACATTTTGGAAAATATCAAAGATCTTTCTACGTTGGAGACATCGACCCTGAAAGCATTGAAGCTGAATTTAAAGACGGAAGTTTAACAATTATGTTCCCAAAAGAAGAAAACAAACCTAATAAAAAACAAATCGAAATCAAGTAATCAAATCATTTAAGAGTTCAAAAGAACTCTTTTTTATTGTATAATTTCATTTAGGAGATTACGATATGAAAAAAATGTTTACTATGATAGATGAAGAATTTATATGTGAAAACTGTAATAAACAAGTTACTACTTTAAAATATACTGCAAGAGATCATTGCCCATATTGTTTGTGTTCAAAACATGTTGATATTAATCCTGGTGATAGGGAAGAAAATTGCCATGGCATATTAAAACCAATTGATATCGAAAAATCAAAGAAGAATGATTATAAAATCATCTATAGATGTGACAAATGTGGAAGCATAAGAAAAAACATTATGGCAAAAGACGATGATTACAACGAAATATTGAAGATTAGTTCAAAATAAAAAACGCTTTTGCGTTTTTTATATTTCTAGTCTTTCTATTTGGTTTTCTTCTTCATCAGTTGACGAAGCATTCTTTGTTCTTTCTTTTGCCCATTCAATGATTTTTTCAACTTTTTCTTTGTTAGTATGATATAAAGACACAGTTGATTTAAAAGCATTAATTATTTTATCATTAGTTACTTCAGAATTTTTATTTATTCCTTCATAGGCAACTTCTCTAATTACTGATTCAATATCTGCACCAGTAAATTTGTTTGATAAATCACATAATGTATTTAATGTTTCTTCCTCTAGTGATTTTTGCATGTATTTTTTTATATATAAATCAATAATTTCTTTTCTTTCTTTTTTATTTGGAAAATTAACAAAGAATATTTCGTCAAACCTTCCCTTTCTTAGTAATTCGGGAGGTAATTTTTCAACTTCGTTTGCAGTTGCTAAGACGAATACGTCCTTTTTGCATTCTTGAAGCCAGAATAAGAATTGGCCAATTAATCTTGTTGTTACTCCAGAAGAATCAGTGCCTGCTGATAATCCTTTTTCAATTTCATCAATCCACAAGACGCATGGAGAAACATATTCAGCAGTTTCAAGAGCAGTCTTTAATCTTTGTTCGCTTTGTCCGACATACATCCCTTGAATTGTTGAAAAATCAAGTAAATATAAAGGAATTTTCCACATATTTGAAATAGCCTTAGCTGTTAAGGATTTTCCGCATCCTGGAACTCCCATAATTAAAACTCCCCTTGGAGGTTTAATTCCTCTTTTAATTAACTGTTCCTTTTTAGAAGCACTTAACAATTCTTTTTTATCAGTTAACCAATTTCTTAAGTTTTCCAATCCTCCAAAAGATAGATTAGGATCAACTTCAATTTTCTCTAAACCGCTCAGATTAGAAAACATATTATCTTTAGTAAATTTTAATTCAACAATATCTTCATTAGTTAAACTCCCTTTAATTAATGTTGATAATATTACATTCTTTATTTCTTTTTTGCCTAATCCTTTAAGAATATTTGCTACTTCTTTATAATCATTTTCATCCCAAGAGGAATTAATTTGACCTATATATGGACTAACAGTTTTCTTAACAATTTCTTCTATTTCTTCTTGATTTGGTAATTCCAAATCAATAGTAACACCTAACCTTGTAATAATTGGCCAGATTTCTTCATCAGATATAACAATAATTGAACAGCTGTTTTTTTCACATTCTTCTAATACATTAGCAAAATATCTTGCAGTTACTGAGTCAGCTTTAATATCATAAACATCACAAAAAACAAAATTAATATTTCTTGATGTTTTAACATAGCTTGTTATGTAATCAAGAGCCCCTAATATAGTTTTTTGATCACTTAATATTTCTCCAGTTATAATATTTTTAAATCCTGATGCCATATTATGAACATACATATTTAGATTTAGCATTTCTGTTTCTTCTTTGATCATGCCTAGAACGCGATCTTTTTCATATGAATTAATTTGAATGAATGGAATCCTTGCTTTTATATACCTATCAAAATTTTGTTTTGTCTCATTATAGTTCATTTTTTCCTCCTAAGTTAATGTTTAATGCTAACATAGATAAGCTTTCATCAGCTGAATTACTAAACAAGCTTTTAAATAACTCATCTGCTTTACTTAAATAAGTATTTATCATTCCATATACTGTATCACTAGTTTCTTTATCAAGTAATGAACTTTTACTTAGTAATTTGCAATACTGGGTTTCACTTTGTAGTTCACTAATCATTAATTGAATTTGAGTAGTATCATTATTTATTGAACTAAAGAAAATTCCAATCGCGTTATTTATACGAAAATCAATTGCTTTAACTAAACTATTTTGTAATCTTATATTAGCATTCCCACTATACTTATATTTAATATTATTTAGACTGTCAATCAATAAATTATCTCTTGATCCATTTTTTATTTTTTTAATTAAATTTATTATTTCCACATAAATCATTTTGTTTCACCAATTATTACTGGAGGTAATAAATCCCAATCTGGTAAACCATTAATCATTTCAGTATTCATTTTGTTTCACCCATAATTATCATTCTTTCTTCGTTATTTACTAAGTAATTCCTATAATTAATATTATTCAAAATTCCAATTGTTTTTTCATCATAATCATTTTCTTGAACCATTTCTTTAAATTGAATAATTTCAGAAATAAGATCCTCTAAAATTAAATAATAATCATTTATTTTTTTGTTAATAACTATTTTTAGTGCTTTATTTTTCGTATTGTTAATATAACCTTCATATACAATAAAAGAAAGGCAAAAAATTAAATCAATTAATATAAACGCAAAATTATCTTTTAATAAATAAAGAGTGATCATCATTATAATAAACGCGATTAACATTTTTAAATTGATAATTGGTATTTTTTTACTTTCAACCGCTTGTTTTTCTTTCCAGTAACTTTCTATTTTTTTCTTTTCTTCCATTTCATCATAACCATCTTTGATTGACCCTTTATAGCCATCAATAGTGTAATTAACTATATAATTTACATCATTATCTTTTTGAAAATAGTATTTATAAGCTGATAAAATGTTATCTTTTTGGAAAGATAACGCCATTTTCACTGTATTTGAAGTAGGATTAATATAGTTATTACTATCAACCACACAGTTAAATAAATGATTATATAAATTATTCTTCTCTTGTAAAACTAACTCTGATTCAAGAAGTTTTTTTTGGGCTTTTTCAACATCTCCATTTTCAGAAATAATTAGCGTATTTCGAAAAATATCTTTCTTTAATTCTAATTCTTTTCCACTATATTCATTTACAACTAAATTAGTTAATTTATCTAAAGATTTTTTCTTATCATAACTTTGACTATCACTTTTATTAATAATACTCAATAAATAATTATAGAAGTTTTCTTTGGTTTTAATATCTCTAATGTGTTTTGAAAAATACTCATTTTCTTCAGTATATTTATTTATAGTAAAAAATTCATTGATATCAATATCTTGTTCAAAAGACTTAATAGTACGAATCCAGTTGTCAATATTTTCTTGTTTATATGTTCCTAAACTATCTAACTTTCTCAAATTATTTTCAAAAAAATCTATTACTTTCTTTTGTTGTTCATTATTAAATGCTTGATCACTAAATGAATTTAAGATTACAATTATCAAATTATCTAAACTATTTGAGTCTAATTCATTCAAATAATAGTTTAACCATTTAGTAGCAGTATCGTGTCTTCCTACTCTTAAATAAACTAATGTTAATAATAATGATGTTTTTAATTTATCTCGTCTTAATGCTTCATTTAGACCCTTTTCAGCTATTTCCCTTTGATCAGATAACCATCCGGAAATTGCAACAATTGCAGGGGCTAACCAATAATCAGGAGTATTAAATAATACTTCATTTTGTAAATTATCTAAGCTTGATTTACGAACCAATCCCATGTCTGTTGCTTGAATTAATCCAAGAATATTTTTTCTTAATAAGTCATTTTGAGAAAAGTTCTTTTGCCATTCATTTTGACTAATGACAACAGATTGTTTTGCACTCGATAAAATTGTTGTCCCTTTAATCTCCAACATCATTTTTTTTATTTCTTCTTCTAAGGTAAGAACATTCTTTGTTACAGCTTCCACCTTAGATGATATTTTATTAACATTTATAGTTACTTCACCTAAATTTTTAGAAAAGTATTCTAAATTTTGTTCAATACCTTGTAAATTAGCCGAAGATAACACCAATGCCTCAGTAGCCATATCACACCTCTATTTTAATAAATTATATCATTATTAACTTAATTTATATATATAAACATCAATTATTAATTAAATATTAAGTATAGTTTTAAATTAAATGATATAATAAAATAGAGGTAATAATATGAGGAAGTTTGTCTTAGAATTAACAAATGATAACATCAACAAGATTTTTAAAAGAATACCATTTATTTTAAATTATTCCAGAATAACCAGAAAGAAAATAGTTTTAAAATGTCATAAAATTAAAAAAACAAACAATGAAAAATTATTTTGGATTAAGCAAGTTGTTACCGCTTATAATATTCATAATAAAAAGGAAAGATACTCATATATTTATGATGTTATGGTTAATTATTTAGATAATGAATTTATATGTAAAAATCACTGCAAATTTAAAGATAATAAATGCATGGGTGTAAAGTATGAAAGTGAATATGGATGTTGTTATGGACCGACTCGTGGACTGTGTGTAAAAATGAAAGATCATCGCTGTTCTATACAATCTTTATCTTGTAAATTAGCTGTTTGCCATGAATTAAAAAGAAAAAAAATTCGATATAGAATAAATAATTTACCATTACTAAGAATTTTTTTTAACCCTATTCAAAAATATTATCTTATTTTTTCTATAATGAAAGACAAAGACGAAACAATTAATTTATTATTAAAATACAAATTAAAAATCGTTTACTATTAAACGATTTTTAATTATTTAACTTTGAATGATAACAACATTTCTTTGTCTTCATCAGATACTCTATAACTATCACGACATTTACTAATACCTTTATTGATCGTAAATTTATTTAATTTATGACTATTTAAAAATTCAATAGTTTTATCTCTTCTTTTGATGAATAGTTCACAAAATAACCAAGCATTAATCATATTCACATAGTAATCATTTTCATTATAAAAACTGTTCATAGCTTCGTATATTTTGTCTAAATATTCATCGTTATTTATGTAATTAAATATAATAACAAATCCTACTCTTTTAACAAATGGTTTATCATTTTTACAATACTCTAAAGCTAGGTTAAAGAACTCTTTTTCTTTACCTTTAATATCAAAAGATAATAAATCACAATGTGCCCAGTTATCAATTTTTTGAATGTATTTATCCAAATATTTTTTCAATGTTTCAAAATCATCTATTCTACAAATTAGTGATCCGGATATTGCAATACTTTCATAGTAATCATCTAGCTCAAGATCTAAAAATGATTGATAGTTTCCTTTAGCGATTTCTTTGATAATTTCTCCAATTTCTTTGGTTTTCATTGCTAATAGAGGCATTTTTGTATTAAGAATTTTTCTAGACCATTCAACTTTATCTTTGTTTATTTTTAATTCTAAATATTTTGTAAATTCTTGTCCATCTTTTTCTGTCCAATAATCTTTTACTAAATTCATTTTTATTTCTCCTTTATAATCCAATTTATTAATAATTAATTGAAGGATTATTTACTAATTTAATTACTCTTAATGTCTTCTCTTAGGTATATATATCCTTCGTGAGTTGTTGTAAATAATAAAGGTTCTTCTTTATCATCAAAGAACGCTATATCATCTTGACCGAAACTAGTCGTTTTTGAATAATCCCCATTGTCTGATTCATAGTATTTGCATAATGTTTCATATTGTCTTAATTTAGCAAACAACTCTTTTGATGATTTTATTCTATATAATATGTGTTTCCCTGTAGACTCAGTACCCCACCATTTAGATACATTTTCTTTTAAAATAATGTCATTTTTAAAAAGTTCAACCAATTCATTATTTTTTCTATTACTAATTAAGACTATTTCAATATAATTACACCTATCTTCAATAAGATCTAATATCTTATTATATTTTATAGAATCATTAATCTTTCCCGAAAGATCTTTATATTTCATTTAGTTCGCCGTAATAATTAATATATATTATTTATCAATTACCCTTTCTAGTAATAATCTTTTTTCAAAACCTCCATTTTTTTCTTTTTTTCTTTTGGCTTCTTCAATAATATCTTCTAAACTAATTCCTATAAAATTTGCCATTGCAATAAGCACTTCTAATTTATCTGCTAGTTCTTTTTTTATTGATTCAGTATCTATAGCTTCTTCTACTTCTTTTAATTCTTCTAGATCTTTTTTAAGTAAATATTTCCAATATTCTTTGTCAGATAAAACTCTATATATTGGTTTCTCTCCATTTTTTTCGATTATTTCAGGAATTCGATCACGAACTAATTTATCATATACTTGTTCCATACTTTTCTCCTTATTAACACCATTTTGAGGGGATTCTTAAGAATACTTCTTCATGTATTTTAAACCCTAATTTTTCATAAAATTTAAGGTTTTTTTCCGTTGTTCCTAAAACCCATTCCGAATTAGGATAATAACTAATGCATCTTTTTATTAGTTTTTTTCCTATTCCTTTGTTTTGATAATCTGGTAATACCGCTAAATCATATATCACTGACCTAACCGACTTGTCAGTAAGAGCTCTAATGCAACCAACTAGTTTTTCTGAATCCCAAGCTGATATGACAATATCAGAACCCAAAAACGGCTTATTAAATACATCAATCATTTCTGACTTTTCTTCTGACCAGCCAACTGCATAAAATAGTTCGTGCAATTTTTTATTAGATAACTCTTTTTCATCCGAGTAGATTATTTTTATATTTTCTCCTTTACTTTGATTTATTTATTAGCGATTTCAATCTTATTAAATCTACATCACTTTTATGTTCGTCATATCGAGGAGCTCTATCTAATTCAGTTACTTTAAAATCATCCCAATATTCTAGTTTTATATGATAAATTGCGTCCCCTAAAGGAGTTGTAATTCCTGCTATAAAACAACCATTGAACATTGGATCGGTATCTTCATCAAAATGTTTTCTTGATTTCCAAGATAATTTAGGATAACTATTACATATGACACTGAAAAGTACAATTCTATGAGTATATAAATCACCAAAAGTATGGTATCCATCACTTATCTCTTTTGTTGAAATAAGTTTCTTATCTTTAGCTTCTAAAATAGTTTTATTAATGTTATTTAGTAAATCATTAATCATATGTATTCACCACTCTTATAATACTATTCATTATTTATCGTTATCCGCTCTAAATTTAACAATGTTTTTTATTAACTCTAACGGTAATGGTTTGTGTAACGGAAAATGAATCGCACCTTTTGATGTATTATATTGAGTTAGTTGATTTTTAAATTCTTCAATTGCTCCTGGAGTTGGATAAAAACCAATATAATCTTTATAAGCTGCAAAATATACTAGAACTTCTTTTAATTTAAATGCTGGCATTCCATAACTAATTGTTTCTTTAATATTTGGAACAGTATTTTTTATTTCTTGTCTTATCAATATCAATCTTTCTTTGATAATACCATCAAACATATTTATGTATTCATCAATATTATTGTAAATATTATTCTTCATATAACCACATCCTCTTAAATTATAACAAAAAACTTGGTATTTTTATACCAAGTTTAATAATCTTAATAAAATAGCATTAAAGAAATCAATATATTTTATTAATTACTTCTAATACCTTTTTTATATTCTTCTTTCCAATATGAAAAGTCATGAGCAGATTGGCAAAATAAATATGATCCATCGTCTCCAATAATCAATCCACCTGGACCTCTCATGTTTAAAACCCAAACATAATCTGCATTTATATCTTCTTCTCTTTTAATTTCTAAACTAATATCTGTTAAACCTATTTTTAAATACAGTTCTTTTGCAAGTGTAATTTTTTCTTCTTTATTCATTTTTCTCAATCCTTTCATGATAATTATATCAATAACCCCGATGTTTTCATACCGAACTTAATTATTGTCTAAGTACATGTTTATTAGCGGCATTAATATTAAAATCTTCATACATAGTTTCTATACCAATTTTTATGTTTCCTTTTTTTATCAAAGCAGCAATAAAATTTTCCACACTAGAATCTAATATACCCTTAGGTGTCTCTATTAAATAAACTTGTGAATACATTTTATCTATTAATCCTCTTTCGTGTTGCATAGAGGATAAAGAATTGTATCCGGCACCCATACACAATTCTCTTAAAGCACTACTACCAATATAACCATCCTTGTTAAATATAATATGTGCATCACAATTACTAATTGCAATATCATACTCTTCTTGAAGTTGTTCTTCTGTTTTATTTTCTTCACCACTAAATTTAATGAATTCAGGATTACTATAATTATCAATGGTATCATCATCGACGGGTTTTAAAACCTCAACACCATTTGTTTCTAATTCTTTCTTAAGTTCTATGATATCTTTTAAATGTTTTCTAAAGCTACCACTAATAACACATTTCATTAAATCACCTAAATAAATTATAACATAAAAAAATAGTATACTAATATACTACTTATCTCTATTATTAACATTCAAGCAAAGTTGATTTAAAAATTTTTACTTATTTTTTCTTATTTCCTCGTGATAAAAATAATTAATGTATTTTATATTATTTTCTTCACAATAATTTTCAATATCTTTAGACAAATTAATCCAATAATCCTTATTCTTTTTATTATAAATGTCTATATATTTGTCATATAAATCAGCATGTTTTAGTTTAATATAGTTTAAAATAGTAAATTTATAATCGCCCCTTAAGTTTAAATTTTCAAACCAATATTCATCTATATAATCTTTTGATTTTTCAATTATTTCTTTCCACTTAGTTAAATACGGAAATATTGGCGATATAAATAATACTGTATATATTCCATTTTCATGGATTTCTTTTAAAGTATCTAATCGTTCTTTAATACTACTAGCGTGATCCATGTCACTTCTAAAATCTTCATTTAATGTATTTATAGACATTGATACTTTAAGGTTTTTCATCTTTTTTAATAAATCCAAATCTCTTAGTATTAATTTAGATTTTGTTGAGATATTTAGATCACAATCGACTCCAACTAATTGTTTTAAAATATTTCTTGTTACTTCATATTCTTCCTCAAAATGATTATAGCAATCCGTTACCGATGATAAAAACACCTTTTTATTTTGTATTTTTTTAGTGTTTATAGGATTCTTACACTCTTTGACATCTACAAAGGTTCCCCAAGCCTCTTTATGTTTTGTAAATCTCTTCATAAAAGATGCATAACAGTATTTACAACCATGAGAGCACCCAACATATGGATTAATAACATAATCACTAGCTGGCAAATTAGATTTAGTAAGATAATCATTTGTACTCACTTTTTTTATACTAATATTATCCATTTTTTATATCCACCTCAATTTTCCGTTTATCAAAATAATTATAACATAAAAAAAGTTCCAATAAGTTGAAACTCTTTTACTTTCATGCATTTTGAATTCAAGGGAGATTTTTACTTTTATTCACTTCTTAAAGCTTCTACTGGATCTTTTTTACTAGCCATCTTTGAAGGAATTGCCCCAGCAATCATATTTAATAATATACTCAAAATTATTAATCCTATTCCACCATATAATGGTAATGTTGCTATATTGGATACATTAAGTAAATTAAAGATTATCTTGTTTATTGGAATACATAATAATAAAGTAACACCTATACCTAATAAACCAGATGTTAAACCTTCGATTATAGTTTCAGCACTAAATACCCTTCGAATATCTTTTTTACTCGCACCTACCGCTCTTAAGACACCAATTTCTTTTGTTCTTTCCAAAACTGATATAAAGGTAATAACCGCGATCATTATCGATGATACTACCAAAGAGATAGAAACAAAAGCCATTAAAACATAACTAACAATACTAACAACATCTTTAACCGATGACATTAATAAACCGGTTGTATCTGTATATTTTATTTCTTTAGCATCTTCTTTTTTACTTATTACTTCTTTGTTATAATTATCAATAAATTTTAAAAAGTTTTCTTTAGCATCAAAACTAATAAAAAGGAAAGATATCGAAGTTGGGTCTTCTTTATCTTGATAACCCATTGATATTAAATTAGATGTTGAATTTTTGTTTTCTTCATTACTCATCATTGCACTCATAACTCTTTTTAATTGATCTTCGCTTAAATCAAATTTAAATGCTTCCGCTATTTTTTCTTTATCGACCGCAAATGAATTAGAAAAACTTTCAATTAAATATTTAGTTAATTCCCCAACATTAGACAAAATATTCTTTTGCATTTGAGCTTCCAACATTTTTTGGGCCATTACTTCAGTTGTTGCTATAATTAATGCCGAAGAAGTAAAAGTATTAACCGACGAATCAATGCTTTCGGTAGTAATAATCGCGGCTGGATTATTAATGTCAGTTGTTAATGATGGATCAATTAAATTATAGTTTGTTATATAACCACTTAATAAACCCTTTAATAAACCCTTAAAAGTATCTTTAAAAACAGCTTGAGGTATTACATAGTCTTTTTCTAAAGCAACTAAAACATCTTTACCCTCACTATTTAAATAGTCATCAATTACTTGATCAACATCATTTATATAAATAACAGCTAATTTAGTATTAACATCAAGTGGATTTATTATACTGTGAAGAGGATTGCTTGTATAATCAATTAAAAGATTTGTAGCCAATGTTTTTAAAGCTAAGACAAAATCAGTTTTAGCTGGATTAATATTGGTACTTATAGAACTAGAAATATTATTTATATAATCATTGGTTTGATTTTGTATTTCATTTTGATCTATTTTTATATTAAATGCACTTTCTAATAATTTAGTATCAACAGAGATTAATTCACCAAAATCTAAATCTGATTTATTATCTTTGTCAGTAAATTCTTTATTTGAGAAAACATCCACTTCTAAATTGCTAAGTTGCTTCTTAACTATTTCTGATTGTGAAGATGTTTCTATTATATAATCAATTAATTCTTTTTTATATCCCACACCAGGAGATAAAGCCATTGTTCTTTTACCTGCTTTAGGTGTAACAATTCCTACTATTTTCAATTCTAAGGATTTATCATATAAAGCACGCATATATTTTGTATCTGCGTTCATATCTTCGTAAACATCAAATTGATTATTATACTTATAAGTATCAAATTGATTTATTAATTTTAATTTAATGTTTAATAAATCTTCATATGTAAATTCTAATGGCTTATTTTTATTTTCAACACTTTCTCCGGCCATAATTTTATTTATCATTTCAGTTAATTCTTCAGAGTCTCTTAGTCCTAATGAATATACTAATAAATCAGAAATACTATTAGGTTCTGGTAAAACGATAATCATTTCGTCATATTTATCAGGCCAATGCCCGGCTAGTACATCATATTGCTCATTAATAATTTTTTTATCATCAGTAATTTGTGAAAATATGCTTGAGTAAGATGAGTACATACTTGTTACACTTGAAGAATATATTGTAGAAAACATATTACTTGGATTTAGTTTAGATAATTCATTTTTGGAATTTAATGTGTATATTTGCGGATTAATACTGTAAGAGTACTTAATTGATGAAAGATCATTTTTTAGTACTTTTTCCTTTAATTCTAAATATGATTTAAAACTTTTTAAATCATTATGTGTAATATTTGAAAACATTGATGAAATATATTGCTTTTCTTTTACTACACCACTTTTATCATTACTATCATCATTCCCAACCATAGATAATAATAAAGATGTCATATCTGCTGTTTCTTTAGTAATAGTTAATGGATAAGATAATAATGTGTCTTCTTGAATATCATCAATAAAATTTTGAAAACCAGTTGACAAAGATAAAATTAAAGCAATTCCAATAATTCCAATTGATCCCGCAAATGAAACTAATATAGTTCGACCTTTTTTAGTCATTAAATTATTAAAAGATAAACTTAATGCAGTTAAAAATGACATTGAAGTCCATTTGCTTTTTGTTGATTGATTAAGACTATCAGAACTTTTTTTATTATAGGGATTAGAATCAGAAATAATTTTACCATCTTTTAATTTTGCTATTCTTGTTGAATATTCTTTTGCCAACTCCGGATTATGAGTAACCATAATGACTAATTTATCTTTGGCTACCTCTTTTAATAATTCCATAATTTGAGTTGATGTTTTTGAATCTAAAGCTCCGGTTGGTTCATCACATAATAAAAGTTTAGGGTT
>CAZIUX010000011.1:296-14062 GCA_964542795.1 uncultured Muribaculaceae bacterium | reverse complement strand
TTTTTACTATATCCACTTTTCAAAACAAAATTTTTAAAGAAAAAATCAATTAAATTGTCAAGATTTTTATTAAGCTTAACATCTTTATTAAATGTTAATTTAATCATTATAAGCATACTTTTAACAATGCTTTTTTTTCGTATTTGATAATACTTTTCAATTACATTTTTACTCACATATATCACACACTCCTTTACTATACAAGTCAATCTTATCATAATTTTATTTCAATTCAATAAAAAAAAAAATAAAAACGTAAATATTTACAATACTTTTGACAAATAATTTAAAAAAAAATTATGATTAACATAGATATTGATTGTATTTTTTACCAAAACAATCTATAATTTAATCATAAGGAGGAATATATATGTATTCAAATGGTCTATTTTTAGATGGATGGATGATAGCCGCTCTAATCTTAGCTATTGTTGGAGGTATACTTGTAGTTACACTATTCTTAACGAAAGGAAACAAAGACAAATTTAAAGGATTCGTTGGCTGGCTATATAAATTTTTAAATTTCGAATTCTTAACATTAGAATTAATTTTTAGAGCATTATATGCGACTGTCTCTATCTTTATCATCTTAAGTTCATTTAATTATATTTCTGTTAGTTTTGTTTCATTTCTTTCATATTTATTAATCGGACTTGTTGTTACAAGAGTAATATTTGAATTAACTATGTTATTAATTAAAATCTGTAATAACGTATCTGAAATTAATCGTAAACTAAAATAGTTACATCAAAAAACATCATTTTATAAATGATGTTTTTATTTGGTTTCTGGACATTTGTCTTCTATCCAAAACGCTCCATAAATCATCTTGACATCACAATTATTTAATTTATCAAATTTTAATACTTTATAGCCAAGGCCAGTACACTTCTCAATTGATCCATTGGAAAGTAATAATGTTTCATTTTTTAAGCAAAATATTGGTTTATTTCTTCCTTGAACTTGTAAGAAATCAAATAAACAAATAATTAACCATAGACCAATAATAATAGAAAATAATGAACTGAAAATTTTCGATAAGAGGTTTTTAATTCCTAAAAGCCTTTTTTCTTTCCTTATTAATTTTCTTTTTTCTTTTTCGCTCAAAAAGAAAGAATTAACATCTTCTGTTTTAGCCTCATCAATTGTCACTTTTTTATTAGTCATATTTATTACCTCTATTCACTAATTTTAAAGTTATTTTCAATTAATTTGTTAACATCTTCTTTAGAAATTACTTGATGATTTATTATTCTTGAAATACATGTATATAAATATCTTAATTTCATTTTATCTATTGGAATAATTCTAATAAATTTTAAACATACCTTACTTTGATTATCTAAAACTATTTTTAAATCAGCATGATTGTCATAAAAAACGATTGACGCGGTAGTTATTTTTTCATATGGAATTATAATTATTTCTTTTCTTTGTCTTAAACCAATTTGATTATTAAAAAGAATTATTTTTTTATTAGTAAAAACTCCATGATCCCTAAGTGTCGTATAAACAATCCAAATATTTTCATCTTCAAATACATAATCATCTACATATTTAGGCAATTGCTTTATATCTTTAGTTCTAGAAAAATAATATTTTTTTGTTAGTCGCATCTTATCACTTCCTATAATAATTATAACACATTTTTTAAGAGCCAACACTTAAATATCTTTTACTACAAAATTTAAAAATAAATAAACAGATTATATAAAATAATATTCCAAATATGGGTAATAAGCCATAATAAAAATTGTCTTTTTTGCCAATTAAATAAAGTAATGGATAATAATTAACTAAAGCATATGGTATAACATATGTGAAAAATGTAACAAACCCTTTTTTATATATCGAAATTGGATACTGGGCCATGTGTTTTCCTCCATCTGTCATTAAACTTCTAAATTCTAAACCCTGAATTGAAAAAAAACAATAAGAAGCACCTAATAAAAAAACTCCAAAGAAAATCAAAGTAGATGAAGACAGTGAAATTATTAACACAAATACTTTATATGAATTCCATTTGATATTTAAATTAACTAATGCAATAATCATGATAATTATTGATTGCAAAGTTCGAATTATTTTAAAAGTATCAAATTGAAAAATCATGGCTTGTGTAACAATTCCCCTTGGCCTAGTTAAAATTCGATCATAGTCTCCTCTAACAATTAATTCATCAAATCTATCAATTCCTCTAGCCATAAATTCAACTAAAGAATAACCAAATTGAATAATTGAAAAATTAAGCAACACTTCATAAACAGTAAATCCTTTAATATTATTAAATGTTGTAAATAAAGCAATTATAGAAAAATAATAAGTAAAAAAAATAAAGAATTGTGATACAATCGATAAAATTGCCGATTTTTTATACTCTAGCATCGATTTTAAATGTAATTTCATCGTTTTAAAGTAAGAACTCATTCTAACCTCCTTGAACTACAATTCTTTTTAAAGCAACTTTCATTAATTTATAACCTAAAAACAAAACTACAAATATCCAAAAAATTTGAATAAAATATCCAATATAAATTTGATTTCTTGAAACTGTTCCGATTAAAATTCCAAAAGGAAAATCATGAAAATATTTAAAAGGTAAATAACTAGCAATCATTTGGAATATTTTGGGCAATAAAGGTAGTGGGATTAATGACCCGGAAAATAATGAACCTATAACCATCATAAAATTTAATATTCCTTTTGAGTCCATTAAAAAATAAATAAAAATATGAATTATTAAATTCAAACTTACAATTAATATTAAAGCTAGTATTAAAGAAGTAATAAATTCAACAATAATTATCATCCCTGGATTTAACGAAAAACCAATGCTTTCATTTAAAGGAATAAGCGTTAACAAGATAAATGTCGGAATTGATCTTAATAATATATAGGAAAATCTTTTCGAAAATAATTGTGTAAACCATTTCCAATATATATTTTGTGGTCTTACTAATTCATAACAAATGTCTCCCTTTGTAATTAATTTTCCTATTTCATGATCATATTCAGAATAATACATTGCTGCAAAAAATATTTGTCCTAACCAAATATAATTAACAACTTGTCTAATATTGATTGGTAATTTTTGATTAGGGTTAGATTCATAAAATGCAATGTAAACCATTATCATTATCAAACCAAAAAAGAATTGAGTAGACATTCCAGCTAAGGCTGCAACTCTATATTGGAGACTATTAATAAGCCTAATTTTAAATAGAGATAAATAACTTCTCATATTTCATACTCTTGATATAATTTAACGATTATATTTTCGATTGATTCATGATCAACTTCAATATCATCAATATTAATATTCTTAAGTAATTGTAAAAAATTAGAAATACTAAGTACTTTTGTATCAATTATGAAATCGTATGTTTCTTCATTTTTAATTTGAGAAACAACTCCCTTTATATTTATTTTATCAACATTATCTTTTGAAAATACCCTAACATATTTTAAATTATCGTATTCTTTTTTTATTTTAGACAATAAACCATCATATAAAATTCGGCCTCTGCCAATTAATATTATTCTTTTAGCTAGTGCTTCAATATCATTCATATCATGTGTAGTTAAGATAACTGTAGTTTTTCTTTCTTTGTTAATTTTAATAATAAAATCTCTAACCACTTTTTTAGAAATTGCATCTAACCCAATGGTTGGTTCATCTAAAAACAATATTTCTGGCTCGTGTAATAAGGAAGCGGCTATTTCACATCTCATTCTTTGGCCTAAAGAAAGCTGCCTAACGGGCATTTTTATTACTTCTTCAATATTTAATAATTTAATTAATTCATTTTTTGTTTTTTCATACTTTTGATTATCTAGTTTATATATGTCCTTTAACAAATCAAATGTATCGATGGCAGGAATATCCCACATTAATTGACTTCTTTGGCCAAATACAACACCAATATTAGAAACATATTTTTTTCTTTCTTTCCAAGGTATCATTCCTTTAATTTTAACTTCTCCACTGTCAGGAATTAATATACCACTTAAAATTTTAATTGTTGTACTTTTTCCAGCACCATTTGGTCCGATATATCCAACAATTTCGCCTTTTTCAATTGAAAAAGATACATCTTTAACCGCCTCAATGTATTTATATTCTCTCTTGAAAAATGATTTAATAGTTTCTCTAAGTCCACTTTTTCTTTTAGAAACTTTAAAAGTTTTGTTTAAATTTTTTACACTTATAATAGCCATAAACACCAACTATCTAATTCAATAATAATATAAATATCATTATATTTCAATAATTTCTATTTAATAAATTGATATTTGTATTTTGATAAAGTATAATTTATATAGGTGATTTAAGTGACAAGAATGGAACAAAGAGAAAAAGAGCAAAAAGCTAGACGACTTGCAAGAAGAATTGCAATAGGAATTGTTTCTCTTGGCATAATTATTAATATAGCCAATCAGCCAGAAATTGAAATCCCAGAAAAAGAAGATTTTGTTCCACCTAAAAATATAGAAATACAAATACCCGATAAAGTGGTAATTAAAACTGAAACTAGTGTATATGCCCCAGATAAGTTCTATGCTGTTAAACAGGGTGATACTTTAAGAAAGATATGTGCTCAAAATGGCATTGATCCAGATTTAACTTTACTTCTTGCAGAATATAATAATTTAAACAATCAAAATTTCATTAAAGTTGGTCAAATAATTAAAGTTCCAGTTCAAGACAAATTAATCGAAGAATGTGTAGAAGTATTAAATTATAATCAGCCCCTACTTAATTTAAATTATCATATCCTTAGAGAGAACGAAACTTTATTCAGTCTTTCTAAAAAAGTATATAGCAATTATGATTTAAGTTTTGCACTTGGAGTATTTAATGGTTTTAAAAATCCAAATGATCTTTTAAAATATACTATTATCTATTTACCTGAAGAAACTGAACTACTTTCATTTTATGAACATAATAAAGACTACATAGATCAGTATGAAACAGAACATAATCACAATAATTCAATTAGATTATAAAAAAAACACTTAATTGTGTTTTTTTATGCTCTACTATAATATTTTCCATCTTTTGTTGAAACTATAATTTGATCATTTTCATTTACAAATAATGGAACTTTGACAATATAACCAGTTTCAATTGTCGCGTCCTTCATTACGTTTCCAGAAGTATTACCTCTGACACCAGGTGCAGTGGTAATAACATTATAAGTTATTTTTTCTGGTAGAATTATCCCAATTACTTCTCCATTATAATAAGATATTTCAATTTCTAAACCTTCTTTAATAAAGTTTATATCTTCAGCTAAAATACTCTTATCAATTTCAACTTGATCATATGATTGAGTATTCATAAAAACATAACTATCACCTTGATTATATAAGAATTGCATTGGAACTTTTTCAACGCGAGCTTTTTCAATTTTAATGTTTGTATTAAATGTTTCTTCAACTATTGAACCAGTTTTTAAATTCTTCAATTTAATTCTTACGAATGCTGGCCCTTTTCCTGGTTTGACATGTTGAAAATCTTGAATTAAACACAAGTTTCCATTAATAATAACAGTCATACCATTTTTAATATCATTAATATTGATATTCATTTTTGCATCACCTTACTATTTTTTTTCTTTAAATGGAACACTTTTTCTACATACCGGGCAGAACTTTTTAATTTCTAAACGATCTGGAGTATTCTTTTTATTTTTTTCTGAACGAATAACATGACTTTTACAAACTGTACATTCTAAATCAATATATTCTCTATTTTCATTTTTCTTTGCCATTTCAATTCCTCCTTTAAAAATACCATTGTGATTATATCAATAAAAGATAGTTTTTGTAAAGAGTTTTAGCTTTTTGTTTGATAATGATTAATTATTTTTTCTTTAAGTGATGGATCAAAACTCTTCTCTATAATCATATTTATTTCAAATTTATATGGTGGATAGATTCTCTCTTTATCAAGAACAGTGTTTCCTACATATGGAGTTTCCAATATTTTCGGAATATTTTCTAATCTTTTATTGTAAATAACATTAATTAGATTTTCAAATCCAATAGTTCCAAATCCTAAATTATCATGTCGATCTTTCTTGCCACCTATTTCATTTTTACTATCATTAACATGTAAGCATTTTATTTTATCAATTCCAATACTTTGATCAAATTTATCTAAGTATTGATCAAAATTACTTATATCATATCCTGAATCATTCAAATGACATGTATCAAGACAAAATCCTATTTTATTTTTGTACATAGAATTATCATATAAATATTTTAATTCTTCAATTGATATCCCACACTCATTTCCCTTACCGGCCATTGCTTCAAGTAGTATTTGAACCTCATTAGGATTATTAAGAATTGAGTTTAAACCAGAAACAATATTGTTTAAGCCTTCTTCTTTTGTCATATTAACGGCACTTCCTGGATGTAATACTAGATACTTAATACCTAATTTATCACACCTATTTAACTCCTCTTTTAGAAAATTAACACTAAAAATATGCTTATCTGTATCAACATGGTTTGCTAAATTCACGATATATGGAGCATGACAAACAACATGATTTAAACTAAGATTATTCTCTTTCATCAAATCATGAGCAGACTTAGTTAATTCTTCATTGATTGGACTTCTTAATGTATTTTGTGGAGCACCTGTATAGATCATAAATGCATTTGCTCCATAGCTTAATGCTTCTTTTACACTTCCCAATAATTGATCAGTATTAGTGAATGAAACATGACTTCCTATTATTAACATAACTATCACCTAATCCGATTATCTCATAAAAAAAAAGAAGTGTAAACTTCTTAATCAAATACAGTGTTTGCTTCAACACAATTGTTTACTGGGTCATTTTTAAATGTATCTATTTGATTTTTTAGATTAGTATATTCAGTACTAGTATGGTTGGGAATTGCCCTTCCTCTATCTTTCAATAAATTAACATGAGAACCAGTATATACATATGTTTTATTATATACATTCACTGATTGTATTTTACTTGTTGCTGTGTCCATTAAGACATAGCCATCATATTCAGTGCTTTGTTTTAAACCAGTTACTAAGTAACAATAAGGTGCTGAGATTCCTTGTTCATTTAGGGCATGATCATACGCGGTATTAATTTGATTATTGAATGATACTAGTTGGCTAGCAAAGACATTTTTTGATGAAATATCCATTACTTCCAAAATTTCTGGCATAGCAAATACTAGAATTAATCCTAAGACAACTAATACTGCTAACAATTCAACTAATGTAAATCCCTTTTTCATTCTAAATATTCACCACTCATATATGTATTATATCATTTTAGTAGTTAAAAAAAAACAAAAAAGCAAGAATTTCTTGCTTGATTGTAAACTGTTTATTTTATTGCGTCTTCAGGTTTTGGACAATTTAGTACAGTTGGTGACGTAGATCCAAATGATGTAATTACTGAAGTAGCCGCTGTTTGTGATGTTGCATGTTGTGTAGGGATTAATTTAAATATAGCTTTACCTTTTTTATCAGCTATGTTAGCATAAGTTCCACCATAATAGTATTCTTGATTATATACTTGAATTGATGAAATATCACCAGTAACATAATCAACTAAAATATATCCGCCATATTGAGTTCCTTCTTTTAAACCTTGAACGTTATAACATGTTGGTGTAGCAGAACCTTTTTCAGATTTCACTTGTTCAAAAGTTGTTTTTACATCTTTTGAAAATGCTAATACTTGACTTGCAAAAATATTCTTAGATGAGCTTTCCATAGCATCCAATACTGATGGCATTGCGAGAAGGATTAATAAACCTAATACAACAATAACTACTAATAATTCGACTAATGTAAAACCTTTTTTATTTGATATCATTTTCTACTCCTTAATTTCTTTCTAATTAATTAACTTGACTAGCTGGTGTAACACAGTTATTAGCTGGTAATGCAACATATGATGAAATTAAATTTTTTGCTGATGTATGAGTTGCAGCTGCTAATTTAGCAAATGCTTTGCCTTTTTGACTAGCTAAATTTGCATAAGTTCCGCCATAATAATATTCTTGATTATAAACTTCAATTTTATCTACTTTACCAGTTAAATAATTAATAGTAATATAACCAGCATATTGAGTTCCTTCTTTTAAACCATATACATTGTAACATAATGGAACATTTGAACCACTAAAAGATTTTGCTTGTTCATATGTTGTTTTAACATCTTTTGAAAATGCTAATACTTGACTTGCAAAAATATTCTTAGATGAGCTTTCCATAGCGTCTAGTACTGATGGCATTGCAAGTAGGATTAATAACCCCAATACAACAATTACAACTAATAATTCAACTAATGTAAACCCTCTCTTGTTTTTTAACATTATCTTTATTCCTCCTTCTTACTTTATAAGTTAATTATAACATCACTTCAGTAAAAGTCAAAATATTTATTCAATATTTACATCATAATTTAAAATCTTCTAAAAAATCATCTATGGTCATTTCTTTTATTTTTATTTCTTTCTTTTCAGGTTGATTTTCTATAATTTCCGTGACGTCTTTTTTTTCTTTAATTAATTCTGATTTAATAAATGCATCATCAAAATTATTCTTACTAATTACTGATCCAACACTCATTAGATCCATAATTGGTATTTCACTGTTTTTAATATAAGATATGTCTTCATCTTTTTTAATTCCTACGTTACTTCCATTAAAATAGTTGTATATTTTGAAAATTTGATAATTAACTGACTTAACTTTTTTAAGTAGTGAGAATCCTCTTTTAGCTCTTCCAGAAACAACTAAATCACTATTTTTTATTCTTTTAGCAGTTTTTTTATCTGTAAATAATGTAATCATTCCCGAATTATCATCTATTGGTAATGCTCCTATTACTTCATTGTTCTTTAGTGTAATACCCCTGACGCCACTTGACTTAACATTTACAAGAGGTATTTCCTCTTTATTAAATAAGCAATAATAACCATCATTAGTGCAAATCAATATGTCTTTTACTGCTTCAAAAACAGATATGACTTCATCATTCTCTTTTAATTTCATTGCAGTAACTGCTTTTGAATATCGACTTATTTCATAGTTCTTAAGGATAGATCTCATTGTTTGCCCATTTTTTGAAACAATAACAATTTCTTTATTATAAACTTTGTTATTAAATAAGAAGCCATTTACAACTCTATCTTCTGGACGAATAGTTACAATATTACTAATATGTTTACCCAATTCTTTCCATTTTCCTTCTGGAATCAAATGAACTGGTATATATAAATAATTACCTAAACTAGTAAATATAATTAGATTATCAAGAGTATTTGCTTCAATTAAATTAATTACATAGTCACCATTTTTTAGTCCAGTTTCTTCATCTGCAGTTGAATTATATGATTTTAAACTTACCCTTTTTAAATATCCTTCTTTAGTTAAAACAATAATAACATTTTCTTTATTTACAAGTTCTTTTTCTGCTATTTTAATTTCTTTAACTTCATCTTCAATTGTTGTTTTTCTTGGAATTGCATATTCTTTTTTAATTTTTCTTAATTCTTCTTTAATTACTTCAAAAAGTTTATTTTCATCTTTTAATATTTCATTTAACATTTCAATAACTTTCTTTAAGTCTTCTAATTCTTGGATAAGTAAGGTTACATCAGTGTTAGTTAAACGATATAGTTGTAACATTACAATTGCTTCAGCTTGTTTATAAGAAAATTCATATTTATGCACTAAATTTTCAATTGAATCAGCTTTATTTTTTGATTCTCTAATTGTTTTTATAACCTCATCTAAAATACTTATTGCTTTAACTAATCCTTCTGTGATATGAACTTTATTTAATGCAAATGCCAGATCAAACTTAGTTCTTTTGGTAATTACTTCTTTTTGATGTGCTATATAGGCATCTAAAATAGGCATAATTCCTAATAATTTAGGTCTTCTATTAACTATAACAACCATATTATAGTTATAAGCCACCTGTAATTCAGTATTCTTAAGTAAATAGTTGATTATTAACTGTGGATCAGCACTACTCTTTATATCAATTGCAATTCTTAAATTATCTTTCTTGTCTGATTCGTCCCTAACTTCAACTATACCATCAATTAATTTATCAATTCTAATTTCATCAATTTTTTTGATTAATAAAGCTTTATTTACTTCATAAGGTATTTCATGAATTATGATTTGTTCTTTACCTTTAGTATTTATTATTTCATATCTTGCACTTACCATTAATCTAGCTTTACCCTCAGTATAAGCTTTAATAATTTCGTCACGGCCAGAAGCAATTCCACCAGTTGGGAAATCAGGTCCTTTAACTATATCTAAAATTGTTTCTAAACGACAATTAGGTGAATCAATTCTTTTAATGGTCGCGTCTATTATTTCTCCTAAGTTATGCGGTGGGATGTTAGTTGCATATCCAGCACTTATTCCTGATGCACCATTTACAAGCAAATTGGGAAATCTTGCTGGTAAAACTGTTGGTTCTTCAGTTGTATCATCATAATTTGGTGAGAATATTACGGTATCTTTATCAATGTCTTTAAGTAGTTCCATGGCTATTTTAGATAATCTAGCCTCTGTATATCTCATTGCTGCGGCTGGATCTCCATCAATTGAACCATTATTTCCATCCATTTGAATATAAGGATGATTTAATTTAAAGTTTTGACTCATTCTTACCATTGCATCATATACAGATGAATCTCCATGGGGATGATAATTACCAATTACATTACCAACGGCTTTGGCTGATTTTCTAAATTGTTTATCATATGTGTTTTTATCTTTATACATTGCATATAAAATTCTTCTTTGAACTGGTTTTAAACCATCGCGAACATCAGGTATCGCGCGATCCTGAATAATATATTTTGAATATCTACCAAAACGATCTCCCATTATATCTTCTAAGCTATAATCGTGGATTTTTTGTAAGATTTCTTCTGTTTGTGTTTTCATAATAACCTCACTTTATGCTGTCTAGCTTAACACTGACCAATTTACTGACACCACTTTCTTGCATTGTAATACCATATAAAACATCAGCATATTCCATTGTTCTTTTTTTATGCGTAATAATTATAAATTGAGTTTTTTCAGTATAATTTTTAACATATTTACCAAATGTATCAACATTTGCATCATCTAAGTTTGCTTCAACTTCATCTAAAATACAAAATGGTACTGGACGAATATTTAATATTGAAAATAAAAGCGCAATCGCGGTTAATGTCATTTCTCCACCAGATAATAAAGAAATCAATTTTAAATTTTTTCCTGGTGGTTCAGCATTAATTTCAACTCCAGTATTTAATAAGTCATCGGGATTTGTTAATGATAAGAAACCATTACCACCTTTAAATAACTCGTTAAATACTTTACCAAATTCAATATTTACTAATTTAAACGTTTCAGAAAATCTTTCTTTCATTGTCTCATCTAAAGAACTAATTATTTCATTTAAATTATTTATTCCCCCTGTTAAGTCTTCTTTTTGTTTGATTAAAAAAGTATATCTTTTATCTATTCTTTCAAACTCACTTATTGAACCTGTATTAACTTCTCCTAAAGATTTAATTTCAGCCTTTAAAGCTTGAACTTTTGACCTTGCAATATTTTCATCTATTTCTAGTTCATATGTTTCATAAGCTTTTTCGTAAGTTAAACTATACTCTTCATTTAATGATCCAAGCAAACTATCTAATTTAGTTTCAATACGACTTACTTTTATTTCCATTTCTTTTAAGTCGTTTTGAGCAATATTAAACTCTAAAACATCTTTTTTACGATTGCTTTCTATAGTATTTATTTCATTATTATAATCTTCTTTTTCATTATTTAGTTTATGATAGTCACTTTCTAATATTTCTTTCTTAGCAACTAATTTACTATATTCTTCTAATAAATTAGATAATTCTTCATCAACTTCATTATTTAGAATCGCTTTATTACTTTTAAGTTCGTAAGAAATTTTATCTAAATTACTAGCAAGATTCTCAAGTAGTAAGTTCTTTTGTTTAATCAGTTCTGTAATTGATACTACTTCTTTATTAATATTTAATTGATTATCATTTAGGATTATTATATCTTGATCAACACTTTTTAACTTTAATTCTGTAACTTTACTTTCTTGAGATAAATTATTTAATTCTCTAATAATTCTTTCTAATTCATATCTTTCTGAAACTAAACCCTTAGATGATTTTGTACTACCTCCAGTAACAGAACCACCGGTATGTAAAAGTTCTCCATCTAAAGATATGATTCGGTAACGATAATTAATTTTTCTTCCTAATTCATTCATTGAGTCAATATTATTAACAATAATTGTATTGCCTAATTGATTAAGAATAATATTTCGATATATTTGATCATATTTAACTAAATCACTGGCAACTGAAATAAACCCAGAATAGTTATTAATTATATTTAATGTATCTGGATCAATTCCTTTTGGTTTAATAATACTTAAAGGAAAAAAAGTAACTCTTCCAAGAGCATTTTCTTTTAAGTAATTAATCGCTTCTTTAGCACTTGTTTCATCATCAACTATGACAACATTTGAATTAAAACCTAAAGCTGTTTCGATGGCAGTTGCATATGCTCCTTCCACATCAATTAGTTTACCAAGGGCACTATGAATACCGTTTAATCTAGGATTATTCAAGACATTTTTAACTGCATAAGGCATTTTAGAATCATTATTAATATTTTCTTCTAAAATATCTCTTGTATTTTTTAATGACATTTCTCTTTTAACATTACTATTAATTTCATTAATAATATTATTTCTTGTAGAAGTTAATTTTCTTATTTCAAAAACCGTTTCTTCAAGTTTGCTGTTTTTTATTGATAGTGAATCATTTAAATCATTTATTTCTTTATTTGTTAAAGCAACATTATTTTTAAGAGATAATTCTTCTTCTTTTAAATTAACCATGTTAGTTTGAACTTTAGCATCATCACTTTTATATTTTTGTCTTTCCTTAGTTAGTTGTTTTTTTGTTTCAATATCCGATAGTTTTTCAGTTAATTCTAAGATGTTTTGATTAGCTAAAGAAATCTTTTCTTCTATTTTAATTATTTTTAATTTCAATGTTTCAACTTGTTCTTCATATTTATTAATATTAGTTTCTTTAGTTAATATTTCTTCTTTTAATTTTTCTATCTTTTCTTTTAGGGTATCATACTCAGTAGATAAATCATGAATATCATTTGCAATTAAAGCAATTTCAATACTTTCTAATTCTTTTTTGCAATCTAAATACTTCTTTGCCACTTTTGATTGATTACGAAGTGGTTCTAAATTTGCCTCTAATTCATTAATTATTAAGTCTATTCTGCTTAAGTTATCATTTGTTTTTTCTAATTTTCTTAGAGTTTCTTCTTTTCTTTTTTTATATTTTAAAACACCTGCGGCTTCTTCAATTATTGTTCTTCTTTCTTCTGGTTTTTGACCAATTATGTCACTTACCTTGCCTTGAGAGATAATGTTAAATGATTCTCTTCCTGCTCCACTATCAATAAATAAATCCGTAACATCTTTTAATCTTACTTGGTTATTATTGATAAAATAATCATTTTCACCAGTTTGGTAACAGATTCTCTTAACTTCTACTTCTGTATAATCAAGATTTAAGTAATGATCAGAATTGTCAAATGTTAAAGTAACAGAAGCATAGTTATGGGGAGATCTAGTCTTACTTCCAGAAAAAATAACATCTGTCATAACAGAATTACCACGTAAAGATTTAAT
>CAZIUX010000011.1:0-286 GCA_964542795.1 uncultured Muribaculaceae bacterium | reverse complement strand
CTAACAGCATCAACAATATTACTTTTCCCCGATCCGTTTGGACCAACAACAATTGTGATACCTTCTTTTAAGTCAATTAATGTTTTATCCGCGAATGACTTAAAACCAATGGCTTTAATACTTTTTAAATACATTTAATCACCAATTCTATGCTTTTTTTTGATAGGCAGAAAAAGCTGCTTGTTGTTCTGCTTCTTTTTTTGTTTTGCCCGAACCAACACCATATACTATACCATCAATTCTTACTTCAACAGTAAATGTTCGATCATGAGCAGGTCCACTTTCT
>CAZIUX010000010.1:6586-15632 GCA_964542795.1 uncultured Muribaculaceae bacterium | reverse complement strand
CATATAATTCATGCAGGGCAGCAACATGTGGAGTTGAATCTTATAATACATGTCAACATGCTGATTGTGGCTATAACGCATGTTTAACAGGATCAAACACATGTACAGGAGGTTATAATTCGTGCCGAACTTCAGGATGTGGAGTTCAAGCATATAATTCATGTCCAAATGCAGCTTGTGGTTATGCATCTTGTAATGATTCAGCTTGTGGTTGTGCTTCATATGATGGTGGAACTGTTTCGTATCCATCAAGTTGTTCAGCTACTGGGGCTGGTGGAGCATCGTATACTACTTGTTCAGTTAATAGTTACGTCTGTAAATGTAAATGTACTGTTCCATCTGGTAGTTGGACTACAACATGGTGGGGAACCCAAGCTTGTAATCAAACACGTTGCCGAACTGTTAATGGATGTACGTCAGGTTTGACTGCAACGGCAACATACACCGTAAAAACATATAAGAGAACAGTTTATAATTGTACCGGATGGAATTGGTGTGCAACTGCTAACTGTGGTTATGCAACATGTGCAACAGCAGGTTGTGGTGTATCATTATATAATTATTGTCAAAATTCAGCATGTGGATGGAATTCTTGCTTAACTGGATCAAATACATGCGCAGGAGGCAATAACACATGCGCAACTGCTGCATGTGGAGTATCTCAATATAATTCATGCGTTAATTCATCTTGCACTTGTGCAGCATACAATACATGTCGAACTGCTGCATGTGGAGTTGAGTCTTATAATTCTTGCCAAAATTCAGCATGTGGATGGAATGCTTGTCTAACTGGAGTAAATACATGTGTTGGTGGATATAACTCTTGTGCAACAGAAGCTTGTGGTTGCCAAACATGGGGTACTTGGTCAGCTTGGACAACAACAGCGTGTACAGCATCTGGTTCATTACAATGTCAATCAAGAATAGCTTATTATTAGGAGGATAGAAAAATGAAATTAAATAAGAAAAACAAACAAAACATTTTATTTCTTGCTTCATTAATTGTTGTGTTAGTTATTGTAGGTATAATCATCTGGGGTAACAATAAGGAAAAACCAAAACCAATTGACAAAACTAGTTCTGACCAAATATCATCATCTCAAGTTGCGCCAGATCCTACAACAAAAAAAGGTGAATTAGAAAAACTACTTTTGGATTTTGCTAAAAAAGAGTATGATAAAATAGAATTAGAAAAAGATGCAGTTGTTATATTAAATTTAGCAGATTTAAAGGAAGTCTATGATGTAAACATCGATAAATATTTAGGCAATGATTATAATTGTGATAAATCAAATACTTATGTTAAAATTGATAATAAAAACAATAAAAAAACTTATTCAGTAGTTATTAATTGCCAAAATATTGAATAATAATCATTTTAAAAAATGTAGATTGATTTTGCTACATTTTTTTATTAAGAAAATTAATTGATTAATTGCATTTTCCATAATTTGTTATATAATTAAAATTAGAGTAGGAGTCTAAAATGAAAAAGGACAAAGGTTTTACTTTAATAGAAATTTTAGTAGTTGTAATAATAATCGGTATAATATTAACGATAGGAATTACATCAGCATTGGGATCTTCAAAAAGACTAAATGAAAAATTATATAACGAAAGAATAGATTTAGTTCTAAATGCAGCTAAACAATTTGGTCAAGCTTCTCAAGACCTTTTTACTGGAATATGTTTTCAATTAGATGAGCCTGTTTCAGATGCAAAATGTTTTAATATTTCAATGCAAACTTTAGTGGATAATAATTATCTTAAAACAGAGGATATAATTGATCCTAGAGATAAATCAAGTATGAAAGACACGAATATTGAAGTGCAATTTTATTACGATAAAGTATATGCTGTAATATATACTGGGTCAGGGGTTGCGTCTGGAACTTTATTAATAAACAGTGGCGCAGCTACTACAAATAATCGTAATGTGACTTTAACATTATCGTCAACAATGTCAAATACAACAGACATGTGTATAAGTAATACAGGAAAATGTACGACCTGGATACCATATAACCCAACTTATGGTTGGACATTGACAGAAGAAGAAGGAACAAAAACCGTTTCTGCTTGGTTTAGAGATATAAATAAAAACCAATCAAATGCAATAATTGATACAATTATTTTTAATCCAACTGCATCAACAGCTTCGTTATCAATAAATAATGGGTCATTGTATACAGGCTCAAGAAATGTGAGTTTAACCATAAATTCAAACACATCAGAAACAGGAGTAACAAGTATGTGTATAAGTAATACAGGAACTTGTACTGCCTGGGAGCCATATACGACGACAAAATCATGGACATTAACAGATTTAGATGGATTAAAAACAGTTAAGGTTTGGTTTAGAGATGAAGAAGGAAATCAATTTGCTGATGCAACAGATACAATAATTTATGAAACAATGCCACCAACTGGAACAATAGCAACAAGCGGAGGAATAGCATATACAAATAGTAGGACATTAAATTTGGTTCTGAGTGCAATGGATACAGGATCAGGAATGGATTCAATGTGTTTAAGTTTAACAACTACATGTAGTTCTTGGGTAACATATAACGTAACTGCATCAATAAATTTAAGTGATTTTGATGGAACTCAAGCTGTATCTGTATGGTATAAGGACAAAGTAGGAAATATATCAACTCGATATAGTACAGATATTCATTTAGATAGAACATCACCTTCTAATGGAACTATATCTATAAATGGTGGAGCAGATTATGCAACAAATGCTAATGTCACATTAACATTATCTAGTACTGATACGACTTCTGGAATATTTCAAATGTGTATTAGTCAAACACCTACATGTACATCATGGGTAACATATGGAACATCATACAATTTTACATTAAATAGTGGAGATGGTTTAAAAAGAGTATATATAATATATAGAGATCGAGCGGGAAATCAAAGTACACAAATAAGTGACACGATAACTTTAGATACTGAAAATCCAACAGCTGGAACTATTTCTATAAATTCAGGATCAGACTATGCAACTAGTCGTAATGTTACATTGACTTTATCAAGTAGTGATACAAACTTATCTGAAATGTGTATAAGTAATACTACAACATGTACTAGTTTTGAAACTTATGCAACATCAAAAACATGGACACTTGAAACTGGAGATGGAACAAAAACTGTTTATGTACAATACCGAGACGCAGCAGGAAGAGTTAGCACAAAAACAAGTGATACTATTGTTCTAGATACCGTAAATCCAACATGTTCAATCTCATTTAGCGCTTGTGCAGCAAGTGCAACAGGAACTTGTACTGATGACACTTCCGGAGTTAAAACAGGTGCTTCTTCTTCTATAACAGCATCGTCAACAATGTCTCATTCTTGTGAAGATAAATCGGGTCGTACAAGCTCTTGTTCATTAACAAAAACCTATGATGCTTGCTGTTCTGGAACAACTACCTGTGTTGGTGGTAACAAGACATGTCCAACAATTGGATGTGGCTGCATTACATATGGTACATCATCTAATCTTCAAGCATTTTGTTCACCTAGTGGATCAGAGGGAGATCAAACTTATATCACTTGTTCAGTAAATAGTTGGAAATGTAGGTGTGGAGCATCGTGTACTTCAGGAGCAGAAAGCTGGACAGCTACGGGAAATAGGTGTACTACAGCATGCGTTAATGCCCAACCATCGAGTTCAATTGGCTGTAAATATATAACTGGTACAGAAAACGGAGTAAATACATATAAAAAAACCGTGTACAATTGTAATTTAGTTCGCACTTGTCAACATCCAAGCTGTGGCTGGGATAGTTGTTTAACTACAACTACTACATGCAAAGCTGGTTATAAATAATATAACCTTAAAAACCTCATTCTTGAGGTTTTTTATTTTTACAAAACCTCAAAATATATGATGATTTGTTAATCTCTTTTTATGCTTGTAAAATATTTGAATATCTTATATAATTATACAGTGAATCAAGGAGGAAAAAATATGAAAAATGTTTATGAAATTGAAATAGAATTAAAAGGAAAAGAATGGTCTGACATTTTAGATGATACTTTTAAAAACAAACAAAAAGATTTAAAATTAGACGGCTTTAGAAAAGGCCAAGTTCCAAAAGATACTTACATTAAAAAATTTGGTTTGGAATCTTTATTTATGGACGCTGTTGATGCAGCTTTGCCAGTCGCTTACAACAAACTACTAAGTGAGAAGAATTTAATTCCCGTAATTGAACCAAAAGTAGAAATAAAACACATATGTGATGCTGATGTTACATTTGCATTTACTATCACTACTAAACCAGAAGTAAAATTAGGTGAATATAAAAATCTTAAGCTAAAAAAAGAAACTGCTAAAGTAACAGAAGAAGAAATCGATGCTGAAATCGAATCAATTAGAACTAAAATGGCTGATTTAATTGTTGTTGAAGATGTACCAGTTAAACATGGTCATACAGTTACAACTAATTTTAAGGGGTTCGTTGATGGTAAAGAATTAGAAGGCGGTTCAGGTGAAAATTTCCCACTAGAAATTGGTAGTAATACATTCATACCAGGATTTGAAGAAGGACTAATTGGTATGAGAGTTAATGAAGAAAAAGAACTTAATTTAAAATTTCCTGAAGAATATGTTGAAAATTTAAAAAATAAAGATGTTTTATTTAAAGTTAAAGTAGTTGAAATAAAAGAAAGAGTTTTACCCGAATTAAACGAAGAACTATATAAAGACATGGGTTATGAAGATGTTAAAACTCTTGAAGATTTTAGAAAAATGATTGAATCTGACTTAAAGCAAAGAAAAGAAAAAGAACTTGATGATAAATACTTAGATCAAGTACTTAATAAAGCAATTGAAAACTTAAAAGTAGAAGTTAATGATGAAATTGTTGATGATGAAGTAGAACGTATGATTAAACAATACGGAGAACAATTACAATATCAAGGAATGAATTTAGAAAAATATTATGAAATAACTAAAACTACTGAAGAAGACTTAAAAAATAGTATGAAAGAAGAAGCATTAAAGAGAATTAAGAGTCGTTACTTATTAGAAGCCATTGTAGAAGAAGAAAAAATTGAAGTAACTGATGATGAAGTGTCTGAAGAAGCAGAAAAATTAGCTATGATGTATCAAATGACTAAAGAAGAATTATTAAAAGCATTTGGTGGACTTGAAATGATGAAATATGATGTTAAAATGCGTAAAGCAATAGACATCTTAAGAAAGTAATAGAAATATTACTTTTTTATTTATTTTTAACTTGCTAAAACATCGGTAATTTCATATAATAATAATCATTATCTTGGAGGTGTAAAATGAACTATAACTTACCAGTAATCTTATTAAAAAGTCTTGTTTTATTACCTTATCAAGAAGTCAGATTAGAATTAAACAATGAAATAAGTAAAAAGACGATTGGGGTATCATCAAAATACCATGATAATGAAATATTAGTTGTTTGCCCTCTTGACCAGTTTGAAGAACACCCTGAAGTATCTGATTTACCTAAAATAGGTGTAGTTGGAAAAATTAAAACAAAGATTGAATTACCAAATGGTAATTTAAGAATTGTTATTAAGGGTCTTGAAAGAGTAGATATAGTAAAATATGTTAATTACAGCAATGAGGCAGATGTTTTAGAAGCATTATATGCAAAAATAGAATTAGTTAAATATGATCCAACAGCAGAAACTGCAATTTTAAGAAAATTATTTGAATTATTAGAAGAATTTATTAATCGTAGTCATACAGTTTCTAATAGCATTTTATCTTCTTTAAAAGGATTAACTGAACTAGAAAAAATAACGGATATAATTACAGCATTTTTACCATTTCCTATTCAAAAAAAATTAAATTATATGAACGAAGTAAATGCTATAAAAAGAGCTCAAAATCTTATTGAAGATTTAAATATTGAAATCGAGGTTATTAAGCTTGATGAAGAAATAGATAATAATCTTAAAAGTCAATTTGCGGAACAAGAAAGACAAATAATTTTAAAAGAGAAAATTAAAATATTAAATCAAGAATTAGGAAATAGTACTAATAAGGAAGAAGAAATAATTAAATTATATGAAAAATTAGAAATTTTAGATATAAATCCTAAGACAAGAACAAAAATAGTTGAAGAAATAAAGAAATATGAAGTAATGTCGGATAATAATCCAGAAATATCTGTTATTAGAAATTATATTGAATGGGTTATTAGTCTTCCTTGGAATAATTCAAGTGCTGATACTAAAGATATTAATAAAATAAGATCTATTTTAGATAAAAATCATTTTGGAATTGAAAAAGCCAAGAATACTATTATCGAGTATATTGTTGCAAAAAAAATAAATTATGAACTTAATGCGCCAATTATTTGTTTAGTTGGCCCTCCAGGAGTTGGAAAAACAACTTTTGCGATTAGTGTTTCTGAAGCCCTTGGAAGGGAATTTAATAAAATTAGTGTTGGAGGACTAAATGATTCTTCTGAACAAGCACTAAAGAAATCTAAAACAAATAACCCAGTTATCTTAATTGATGAAGTAGATAAAATGGTTAAAGATTTTAAGGGAGACCCGGCTAGTTGTTTATTAGACATTCTTGATGCTAATCTAAATAAAATGTTTGTTGATAATTATATTGAAGAACCATTTAATTTAAATAAAGTTTTATTTATTTTAACTGCAAACAATGAAAATGAAATTCCAAATTATTTAAAGGATCGTTTAGAAATAATTTATTTAAATAGTTATACGGCTATAGAGAAAAAAGAAATAGCAAAAAAATACTTAATTCCAGAAATATTAAAGAATCATAAGGTTTCAAAACAAATTAAATTTAGTGAAAAAGCAGTAGAAGAAGTTATAAGTAAATATACCTTTGAGGCAGGATTAAGAGATCTTGAAAGAAAATTAACAACTTTATGTCGTAAGATAATTACAGATAATTATGATGATTTTAACAAGTTTACTTTTACTGTTAAAGTTAATGACTTAAATAAATATCTAGGCCCAGATTTATTTAATAATAATGATATTATTGATTTTGTTGAAGGCTCAGTAAATTCAATTGCGTATACTGAAATTGGTGGTATTGTATCGACCATTGAAGGAACGCTTGTCAAAGGATCGGGTAAGTTAAATTTTACTGGTTCAATTGGTAAAGTAATGGAAGAGTCAGCTTTAGTTGCACTTGCTTATATAAAAAGTAATAGTGATCAATTTAAAATTGATAGTAAATTAATTCAAGAAAACGATATTTATTTACATGCTATATCAGGTGCTATAAAAAAAGATGGACCAAGTGGCGGAATTGCTATTGTAAGTTCAATACTTAGCCTCTATAAAAATAAAATTATTGATAAGAACATTGGGATGACTGGTGAAATTACATTATCAGGACAAATATTAAAAGTAGGCGGAATTAAAGAAAAAATAATTGGGGCTTACAATCAAGATATAAGAATATTTATAATTCCATATGCCAATAAAAATGATATTGTTGATATCCCAGAAAATATTTTAAGAAAAATTAATATTATTTATGTAAAAAATTATTTTGAAGTATATAATTATTTATTTAATTAATTAAAAATAGGATTCATTAATCCTTTTTATTTCTTTACTTTTATTTTTCATAATAATTTGTTATACTTATTTATAGTAGGTGGAGTATGAAAAAGAACAATGAAGGTTTCATTGCAATGTCATTAATTTATTCTTTTTTTATAGTTTTTGTTGTAGTTTTAATCTCTATTTTAGCTTTTTATATTGATGATAATGCAATAATGGAAAAATTAAATAAGCAAACTATTTCTAGATATAATGAAGGTTTAGGTGGAAAAGATTTTACTTCTTTGTATAGCAAGTCAATATTGAAAAGAGGAGATTTTGTCGCATATAATACTAACTCTGCCGATTACAATAAGAATGGTCTTTGGCATATCCTAAAAAGTGATGGAACAAATGTATATATTATTAGTAACTTTGTTGTTTCATATATTCAAGCATCTTCATTTACACAAGCATATGTTCAAGCTACATATGAATCTTCTTTAGTTAATCCTAATCTTGCAGAAAGTATAGAAATTCTTACTGCTTCAGATTTATGGTCATCTTCAAGAAGTAGTTTAATTAGAAACACTAATGCTGAATATCCAATGTGGAATGTCGGAGCACAATTTTTTGTTCAAGATGGAGGGGTTATTAAGATTGTTGCCCCAAATTGTTCGTGCACAGGGACTGTTTCGGGTTCTCCTAGAACTTCTTATTATGCTAATGATGTACCAGTTTATCCAACTTTAGTCAGTTGGTTTACAAATGCAAACAGCTGTGCTGGATTTACAATTTCAAATTATTTGTCCTCAGCACTTAATAATTGTCCAATTAGATTTATTGCCAATACAACTTCTTATCCACTTGCATCTTCATATGTAAGTGGGTATCGTGCAGTAATAAAATTAAAAAATAATGCCTTTTTAGTTGGGGGAACAGGAAGCATCAGCAATCCTTACCGAGTTGGGGTGATTAATAAATGAAAAAAAATGGTTTTGTTTTTGCTGAAACAATTGTCGTATTAACGGTTGTTTGTGTTGGATTAATTTTACTATATTCAACTTTTTCTACTGTATTAAGAAGAGAAAAGGTTAGGTCTACGTATAATCAATCGGTAGATATTCATAATTTAAATACAATAAAAAAATACTTACAAGCAATAGATGTTAATTACAATCTCAATGGTAATGGAGGATTAATTGTTCCAAGAGGTTCGGGACTGGTAAAAAATATCAATACAGGTCTTAATAGTTTATATTTTCGTTTAGAGTGTCAATGTCATGACCTTGTTAATGCCGCTACCATAAGCAAATATGGCTATAAATTTTGTGATGATAATTATGATTCCAAATACTTTAACTACTGTGCTGACTTAAATAATCATTTAAATGCAACAGAAATTTATATAATTAAAAATAATAATATTAAAGGTGCAATTACACAAATTTTAAATGATGAAGCTGCAATGGAGGAAAATTGTGTTGTTGGTTCTGTAACTGAAAGATGT
>CAZIUX010000010.1:0-6576 GCA_964542795.1 uncultured Muribaculaceae bacterium | reverse complement strand
GCGGTTTTAGTTAGCGGAAATACATTTTATGTTCCACGTTTTAATCCAAGTTCCAATATCTATGGTATTCCAAGACGCGTAAATGCTACCCTAATTGATTATTTAAAAACATTAGCGCCCATTGAATCTACTATTGAAGGGGAAGATTGGACTAATGATTTTATAATTATTGGAGAGTTCTATAGAAATGGTAAATATTATTATGCATCATTAAGATATGAGGGATAAAATGAAAAATAATAAAGGAATAACAATTTTAGAAGTAATTATAAGTGTTGCACTAATCTCACTAGTTATGGTATTTTTATTTCGACTATTAATTCTTGTCAGAAACGAAGATAATTTAAATATGAATAGATCAAACGTAAATGTTATTTTGTCACTAGTCTTAGATGAAATTCATAATGATTTTAATGTAAAAGAACTAAATTATGTATATAAACCAACATGTGTTGACTTAACAAGCGTTCCAACCAATTGTTGCTGTTCATTTGGCAGTAAAGATTGCTTAAAATTCTTTTATAAAACTGGTGAAGTTAAAGAATTATCGATATCTCAAACAAATTCTTTTAATGACACTGTAAAATATGGTGATTTAAAAAGAGTATTATCTGCAAATTATTCATTTTTGGATTATCAAAATTATAATATGACTACTGATATGAAGTTTGAAGTTGAAGTATTTGGTGAAGGCGCTTATGAAAGTGCCCCGATAGAAACTGATTATTTAGTTGATTCATTAATGATTATAAAAATTCCAATTTATCGAAAATCAATTTTGCAAGACAATATAGAAATAAGAGAAGGGTATAGCTTTATAACAAATGGTCCTTTATTGAGGACTACTTGTCCATAAACTTAATAAAAGATGAAAAAAATAAAAAATTACATAAAAAATAACTATAAAAATTTAATCTTTGATTTATTATATATATCGTTTTTATTTGCTATGGTTTATATTAAATTACCACTAGTTGTATATTCTCCTGGAGACTTAAGTAATATAAGCGAAAGAATAAAAACAAATCAAATTAATAGTGATCAAGGATCATATAACATGCTATCAGTAAAATCAAGGATTCCTAATATACCAACGGTTTTATTTGGATATATTTTTCCTAATTGGGATGTAGTTGAAGAAAGTGAAGTAACTTTAGAAAATGAAACTATCACTGAAATGAAACTTCGAGATAAACTATTTATGAATGAAGCAATTGCTAATGCAAAAATAGTTGCCTTAGAAGAATCTAAAACTCCTTACGAAGTAACAAATGTTATTAATAGGGTAATATATTTAACTAAAGATAACAAAACCGGATTAAAAATAAATGATGAAATACTCTTACTAGATGGTTATAAAGTTACAAATATAGATTCAATAAAAGAATATATTCAAACTAAAAAAATTGGTGATCAGGTAAGTTTTTATATCAAAAGAGATAATAAAAAAATGAGCATACCAGCAACTATTATGGAAGAAGAAGGTGTAAAAAAAATAGGATTAATGTTAATTACTACTTATGATATTAAAACAAATAGTGGCTTGGTAATTGAAACAAAGAATAATGAAAGTGGCCCTTCTGGAGGACTAATGACAGCATTAGCTATATATGATTCATTAATCAAAGAAGACTTAACAAAAGGAAGAAAAATAGCTGGAACAGGAACTATTGATAAAGATGGTAACATTGGAGAAATAGGAGGGATTAAGTATAAATTAATCGCGGCCAACAATAATAAGGTGGATTTACTTCTTGTTCCCAAAGACAATTATGAAGAAGCAGTTAAGGTTATAAAAGAGAAAAAACTTAAACTTAAAATATATGGGGTTGAAACATTTAAAGAAGCAATTGATATTTTAAAAAATAGTTGATATACTTGATATAGTTAGGGTGATATGATGAACTTAAACAGTCGAAGAGTATCCATATCTTTAATCGCGACATTTGTTGTATTTGGTATTTTTTTTGGTATTTCATTTGCTTATTTTTCTACTAGATCAAGAGGCAATGATGCGGCACAAGATATTGATTTAAAAACGGCAAATGTTGAATTGTTATTTGTCGATGGAGATTCATTAAACATGAGTAATATTACTCCAGGAGCTACAGCATCAAAAATATTTAGAGTAGAAAATAATAACAATTCTAATTATACTTATTCTGTAATATGGACAAGTATTGCAAATGGTTTTGGTGATTTAACAATGCTAACTTATAGTCTTTCATGTGTAAGTTATTCCGATTATGAAAATCGTATAGTATCTTCAAACACATGCTCTGGTTTATTTTTAGCATATGGTCCTGAAAGTAGTACTAACCCAGTTGGAATTGTAAGTGGAAATGAAATCTATGCAAATGAAGTTCACGAATATACAGTTACATTTACAGTTGATCAAACTTTACCACCAGAAGCAATAGTTTCTTTTAGTGGATCATTTGGAATTAATCCAGGAACAGTGACAACAAATCATAATTTTGTACTAATGGATTAATCCGGGAACAGTGACAACAAATCATAATTTTGTACCATAAAAAGATATCTAAATATCTTTTTTTCATGGTATAATATCAATGTGATTTTAAATGAAAAGAAATGATGTAGATAAATCCAAGTTAAGCCCAATGATGCAACAGTATGTGGAAATAAAAGATAAATATCCAGATGCTTTGTTATTTTTTCGTTTAGGAGATTTTTATGAATTATTCTTTGAAGATGGCGAAACTGCATCAAGAGAATTAGAATTAACTTTAACTGGTAAAAATGCTGGTTTAGATGAAAGAATACCAATGTGTGGTGTTCCTCATCATTCAGTAAAAGGATATATTGAGAAAATTATAAATAAAGGCTACAAAGTTGCAATAGCAGAACAAATGGAAGATCCGAGATTTACTAAAGGAATGGTTAAAAGAGAAGTAACTCAAGTGATTAGTAAGGGGACTATTTCTGACCTTGAATTTTTAAATGCTAAGGATAACAATTATATTGGAAGTGTAATAGATTATAAGCATTCATACTTAATTACATTCGCAGATATTTCTACAGGTAAAATGTCAGTTATTTTAGTAAATCATGATCAAAACAAATTAATTAATGAAATTATTAATTTAGGTTTAAAAGAAATAGTAATTTATTCTAGTTTTGATATAAACTTAATAAATACCTTAAAAAATATTTATGGAATAGAAATATCAATATCTGATGAACTATTAACAAATAAATATCTAAATATCTATAGTAATCTTGATGATCAAAAATTTATTCAAGGAGTTAAACACTTATTATATTATTTAGTTGAAGTTCAATTAAAAGACTTAAGTAACTTTGATCAAGTTGATATAATTAATACTCATAATTATTTAGATATAGATCCACACTCTGTACGCAATTTAGAATTAATAGAAACATTAAGAAATAAAGAAAGACAATATTCATTAATTTGGTTATTAGATAAAACAAAAACGGCTATGGGAAGTAGAACTTTAAAAGATTTTTT
Source organism: uncultured Muribaculaceae bacterium (assembly GCA_964542795.1). GTDB lineage: Bacteria > Bacillota_I > Bacilli_A > RF39 > UBA660 > JAAZHN01. The sequence goes on along the minus strand of CAZIUX010000010.1, from coordinate 3,080 downwards.
AATGCGTCCTTTAAGAAATATTGATGAAATTGAAAATAGATATAAGACAATTGAAATATTAAATACTGAGTTTATTTTAAAAGAAAAACTAAGAAACGCTTTATATGAAATATATGATTTAGAGAGATTATGTGGTAAAATCTCTTCTGGGTCATTAAATGGAAGAGATATGCTTCAAATAAAAAAATCACTAGCAATTTTACCGGAAATTAAAGATATTGTTGATGAGTTAAAACTAGATTATAAAATAATAATTTTTAAGGAACTAGTTGATTTATTGGAAAATTCCATCTATGAAGAACCTCCTATAACTATTAAAGAAGGCTATTTAATTAAAAGAGGATATAATAAAGACCTAGATGAACTTCATGAGATAAGAAGTGGTGGTAAAGAATTCATTGCCTTATTAGAAACTGAAGAAAGAGAAAGAACCGGCATTAAAAACTTGAAAGTTGGTTTTAATAAAATATTTGGTTACTATATTGAGATTAGTAAGGGTCAAGTAAAAGAAATAAAAGAAGAGTGGGGATTTGACAGGAAACAAACATTAGCGAATGCCGAAAGATTTATTACTCCATTATTAAAAGAAAAAGAGGCCTTAGTATTAAATGCTGAGGAAAGAATAATTGATTTAGAATATGAATTATTTTTAGAAATAAAAGAAATCATTAAAAGTGAAATTATTAATTTAAAAAATGTTAGTAAAACAATTGGAGAAATTGATGCAATGGTATCTTTGTCAGTAGTTTCTGAAGAAAATTCTTTTGTTAAACCAGTATTGAATAATGAAGGAATAATAAAAATAAAGAATAATCGTCATCCAGTTGTTGAACATGTTATTAATAATGAATATGTTCCCAATGATGTTATTATGAACAATGAAACATGTACATTACTAATTACTGGTCCAAATATGTCTGGAAAAAGTACATATATGAGACAACTTGCAATAACAGTTATCTTAGCGCAGATGGGCAGTTTTGTTCCAGCTACTGAAGCAAATATTCCAATATTTGATAAAATATTCACAAGAATTGGTGCATCTGATGATTTAGTTGGTGGTGAATCAACCTTCATGGTTGAGATGCTAGAAGCAAAAAATGCGATTGTTAATGCAACAAAAAATAGTTTAATTTTATTTGATGAGTTGGGTAGAGGAACAGCAACATATGATGGAATGAGTCTTGCAGAAGCAATATTAGAATATATTAGTATTCATCAAAAATGTAAAGTATTATTCTCTACTCATTATCATGAGTTAACTGACTTAAGTAATCGATTTCCAAGTATTAAAAATATTCATGTTAAAGCTCATGAAGAAAATGGAAATATTACTTTCTTACATAAAATTGAAGAAGGTCCAGTAGATAGAAGTTATGGAATTCATGTTGCGTCTCTTGCAGGAATGCCTGAAGAAATTATTAAAAGAGCAAAAGAAATCTTATCTCATTATGAAAAAAACGATGGTAATATTCCTAAGCCAGTAAATGAACAATTATTATTTATCTTTGATGAGAAAAAAGAAAATCCGGTAAAAAAGAAACTAGATGAAATTAATCCTCTAGAATTGACTCCAATGGAAGCAATAAATATATTATATGAATTAAAAGAAATGAATAAGTAGGTGAATTATGGTATTAAAAAGAAGTGAATTAAGAGAAAAAATAATGACTATTTTATATCAAATATCAGTATATAAAGCACAAAAAACTGATTATGTTATAGATGATGTTATAAAAGAAAATTTAGAGATAGAAAATGAATTTGTTAAGGAAATTATCTATGGAGTTACTACATATGAAGAAGAGATTGAAACCTTAGCAAATAAATATTTAAAAGATTGGAAAATTTCTCGTTTAGATAAAACCGGCCAATCTATTTTAAAAATGGCTATTTATGAACTTAAATATACAGATACTCCTGAATTAGTAATCATTAATGAAGCTATTGAATTAGCAAAAAAATATTCTGATGATAATGTTAGAAAAATGATTAATGCAACTTTAGATAGGATGATTAATGAATGAATGAAAAAAGATATATAACTATTAGTGAAATCAATCATTACTTAAAAAATAAATTTGATAATGATTCAAATCTCCAAAAAATTTTTCTTAAAGGAGAAATATCTAATTATAAAAACCATTCTCGTGGGCATCTTTACTTCACACTAAAAGATGAAAACAGTAGGATAAATGCTGTAATGTTTTCCTATCAAGCTGAAAAACTGACATTTGTTCCTGAAGATGGAATGAACGTCTTAATTGAAGGTAAAATAAGTGTTTATGAAGCATCTGGTAATTACCAAATATATATTGATAAAATGGAAAATGAAGGTTTAGGAAATTTATATAAAAAGTTTGAAGAATTAAAGAAAATTTTATCTAAAGAAGGATTATTTTCTAGTGATCATAAAGTTCCAATCCCTAAATTTCCCAATAAAATTGGTGTAATTACCGCACCAACAGGCGCGGCTATTAAAGATATAACAAGTACAATTAAAAGAAGATATCCAATTGCAGAAGTAATATTATTTCCTTCTTTAGTACAAGGGATAGGTGCCAAAGAAGATTTAGTTAAAAACTTAAAAATAGCTGATAATTTTGGACTTGATGTTATTATCTTTGGCCGTGGGGGAGGATCAATTGAAGACTTATGGGCCTTCAATGAAGAAATAGTTGCAAGAGCCTTATATGAGATGAAAACTCCAGTAATAAGTGCTGTTGGTCATGAAATTGATACCACAATCAGTGATTATGTTGCAGACTTAAGAGCGCCTACTCCAACAGGAGCAGCAGAAATGGCTGTGCCAAATTTAATTGATATAAATAATCATCTAAATAATTTAAGAATCAGATTAAATAATTATATTTCAAATAAATTAAAAACGGCTAATCATGAATTGAATGTTCTAAAAAAATCATATGGGTTAGTAAATCCAATGAGTCTATATGAAATTAAAGAACAAAAATTATCATTAATAATTGATAAATTAAATAATTTATTAAATATTAAAATCCATAATGCATCCCAAAAATATTATAATTTAATGTCTAAACAAGTAATTATAAATCCAAAAA
>CAZIUX010000009.1:16304-17542 GCA_964542795.1 uncultured Muribaculaceae bacterium | reverse complement strand
GATATAAGAATAATAGATGATAAATAATTTTTTAATGTTTTTTTCATATGTACTCCTTCTAATTAAATTATAATTAGTTACTATTTGATAATCTAGAGTGCTTAGTCCACATGAGTCCACATATGATATAATTAGTTTATGAAAAAGAATTATATTAAAATGAATGATAATAAAAATTATTTATCTTTAGGTAATATCTTTAATTTGATTAAAGATATTGCGAGTAGCAAATCATCTGCTATGCAGTTAGAATTATTTGCCTCTATATTTAATGTAAATGATTTAAATAAAACTACTGTTAATAATTATTGTACTGGATATAGACCAATAGGTATTATTTATAAACAAATTTTTATTAAATTAATTAATGAGATGAAGAATAATTATTTGGTATTTATTAACCATATATTATCTGTTCTAAGAATACTTGATGATAAAATATATACTTATGAAGATCAAAGTTTGGATTTAATTAATAATAATTTAAAATTAAAAGAATTATGTAAATTACTATATGATTTAGCTTTAAGTGATGAGAATATTAGCCATAGTTATTTAAATGAGATTAAGTATTTATTTGATAATAGTAATTTATATGAATGCTTTATTAAGTTCATTTCTTATGCTATTTTAGATAATATTCAACCAAAATATATTCAGGAAATAAAAGTTAGTATTAATAAAAAAGAAATGAATGATTATTTAAAAATTAAATTATATGAAGGCGTAAGTTATATTTCTTCTTTAAAAGAACTTGCTAATAAAGGTAATATGTATGCTCTTGCTGATTTAGGTTCTTTAGAATTTAGTGGTTTAGTAAGTGGAATAATAAATTATGATGCTAGTTTTAATTATTATTATGAAAGTGCTTTAAAGGGTCATCCTAAAGGATGTTGGATGGTTTCTTATTTAATCTTAACTAATAAAGTTAAAGGTGAATTTAATCTTGCTTGGGAATACCTAAATAAATCTATTGATTTAGGAAGCGTTGCAGGCTTAAATACGATTGCTAATTGCTATATGAAAGGATTTACACCCGATCATAAAGAAGATGCTAATAAGGCTTTAAAATACTACATGGAGGCAAGTGAAAAAGGATATGTTTATGCTATAAACAACTTAGGTAAGTATTATGAAGATAAAGATTATGAAAAAAGTTTAAATTATTATAAGTTAAGTGCTGATTTAAAAGAAAGCTGGGCTTTAAATAAAGTTGGAGAATATTTTAGGATAAATAA
>CAZIUX010000009.1:0-16294 GCA_964542795.1 uncultured Muribaculaceae bacterium | reverse complement strand
AAATAATGATTTAGAAACAGCATTTATTTACTATAATGAAGCTATTAATTGTCCTTTAAATGAAAAGAACTATTATGCTTATTATAATTTGGCTAAGTATTATTACTTAGATAAAGAAATAGATAAAGCTAAGGAATATTTATTAATTGCTAAAGATCATGGAGTAAAGGAAGCAAATTTTTTATTAAATAAATTAAAATAAAAAAAAGAAATGAAATCATTTCTTATTTTTTGGGTATCATCATAAGAAATATTGCGTCTTAGGTCAAGTTAGTTTTCCCCAATTCTTACATTTTGTTACCAAAATGCGGTTCCCCTTTAAAAGAAAAGATATGGTATCACTACTCATATGACTTGATTGCCACTTAGTACACACTTTAATCTTATTATGATATTCTGCCTAGGAATTTTCTTCCCGGTCATACTATTTATAGTCTTTCTTGCGAATTATAATTTCTTATCGTATTAATCTAAATAATATGGCCATATTATTTAAATCTAGCAATAATCCCAAATAATCGCTCAAGGCAAGCTACACTATTCACAACTTTTCATCGCAATATAGGTTTAATCTCAAGTTGTATATTTAATAATACACAGAAATGAGTCTCAAGAGTTAATTGGGTCCTTTTGCACATGCCTTTATGATGGCCCAAAAAACATTCATCCAGCACTCACTCTCTATTGGCATAGAAAGCAAGCACAAGAAGCTTCGCAGATATGCTCTTTTACAGGTACTAAGCCCCGTAATTCTAAATAGTACTTTCCACTAGGATACAGCACCACGGCATTAATAATAGCATATTTACATGATTTTGTAAAGAATACGTCTAATTTAAAGGCCTTATTGATTTGACTTTCCTATTTCAGTAAGATCTTTTATAAGTTGCTTTTGGTCTTGGTTGTTTTCAAACTCAACTTTTAATTTTGTATAATAATTAAATAGTCTTTGCATTGATGTTATATTATCATCCGTAGATAAACTAAGAGTGCGATATTTTTGAACTTCAATGAGAGCCTCTTCTTTTTTATTAAGTTTTTCAGCATAATCTAATAATTCTATGATAGTAGTATCTATAACCAATTCTCCTAATTTTAATTGAGAAATTTCAGCAATTTCTTCTATCTCACTTTCTTTTTCTTTTAATTTTTTGTATACTTCAAATAGTTTCAAATAATAATAATGCATATCAATCAATATCATTTGGAAACTAGTAAATTTTCCACAACCAAGTGATAAAATCGTCCCATTTTGAATGTTTAATTTTATTCTTTCAATGTGTCTGTTTACTATTGAATTAATAATAAAATCCGCTTCTTCTTTTTTTCCTAATTCTTTGGCAATTTGATAGATTTGATTTTTTGTTTTTTGGATTTCAATTTTAGTTATATTTCCTGCTAAATTTGTAGAAATATTTTCATTCACATAAATTGGTAGTTTAATTTTTTTCAATATTCCCATACCGAGTATAATAAATTCTTCCAACCCTTTTTGATTACTATCAGAAAAAATATTTCTTTTTGCTAAGTCTATAGCGTTGTTCAGTATCTTCAATTTTATTCTCTGCTTCGGGTAGATAACTCCATATTCTTCTTTTAACTCTTGGACTTTTTTATTAAATGTAACTATATTTTGTATTGAATTATCTAATGCTTTGCCATTAACTGCTTCTTTACCTGCAATTGTTTGGTTCATTTGTTCGTCTGAATAAGGTTCGACTACAGTTTCTCCAGTTTCATAAAAAGTTACTAATGCATCGTAGGAATTGATGTTTATTCTTTTCATAACTAAAGGATAATTAGCATGTGTGAAAGCAAATAGGTAGGCTATACTTTCCAACCACGTTAATTCTGGAAGACTCCTATTAATAATAATCAGTTCTTTTTCAAATTTTGATAATATAGCTTTTTCGTCTTCTTCTGTTATTTTATATTTGTAATTTGCTAATTCTGATATTCTTTCTTCTTCTAAACTCATTTTTTGTTCCTCAAACCATTCATCCAGTACGCATTCTCTACTAGCATAGAGAGCACAAAAACATTCACAAATATGCTCTTTTCCAATAGGATACGGCTTCACGGCAGTTACAATAGCATATTTACATAATTTTGTAAATATATACCATAACCACTTCATATTTTTGAAATAATAAATATTCAATTAGGATTAGTATAAATCATAAAAAAAACCTATTAATAGGTTTTTTTGCAAGTGAAATAATTTTTATCAATTATCCTACGGGGTATTCTATAACGGTTCCAGTTATTCCTGCGTCTATTAATCTATTCTCAAAAAATTGAATATCATCTGCACTTCTAACTCTAATTGTTAAACCACTTGGTACTCCAGATAAAAAATTATTATAATTAGTAATATTGGATGCAATTATAGATGTTAGATTTATAATTGTTAAGCTAACACATCCTCCAAACATTCCTTCAATATTAGGCAAAGATAGATCATAATAATTACTCATAGAAATTGAATTTAATGAAGAGCATCCATAAAACATGTATGAAGCATCATTTAAATTATCAAGGCCTTCTAAAATTGAAAGTGGAATTATTGTTAATAATGGACAATCCTTGTACATTGCTGAAGCATTATTAATATATTGAACATTTAATATGTTGCTATATATTCCCTTTAAAATACTAAATCCTTCAAAGAAATGGCTACTATCTGGGTTGGCATATAATGAACCTGAAGTTATTTCTATTACTAATAAATATGTGTTATTTCCTAATCCGTCATCAAATATATACGCGATTACACTTCCATCACCATCAGCTGAGACATCCCATGAATTAATTGCATATTCGCGTGCTGGTATATCTGGTGGACGGCCAGCTAGAGGTACTATTAAATCATTATAATCAAAAATATTAGGGCTTAAATAAGATGGTTTTATATTTGAATTAGAATAATTATTTGTAGGCGTCGTCCCGCCAAAATTAAACACTACATCGGTTATTTGATCTCTTATACCCCAAAATGCATAGTCATCTGTTACTCCTGTTGTTGCCCTTAAAAATCCTGAACCAAAGAATAATTTATTAATCGTTATTTTAAATGAAAAGTTCGCATCTTGATTATAATTTTGATCATAGCCCATTTCTTTAAAAGTTACTTTTAATGAGTAAGTATGAGTTGTCCCTGGGGCTATAGTTGATGATGTCATCACGAATGATGAAACGTTTGGTAAAGGCGTCTCAATTTTTCCTGAACAAGGATTTGCATCACTACTTAGACAACTAATTTCATAAACTGCTTCATCATATAAAATAGTATTTACTAATTCAGAAAAATATATGTCATAACTTGAAACAGGTAAAGTTCCACTGTTGGTCACAGTAAACGGCTTTGTTTGACTAGCTCCTGGAACTGCATTTTCTAAAGTAATTGCGTCACTACCATCGTAATTTAATTTTAATGATCCAAAATAAGCTGTGTTAGAGCTTGCTGTATCATTTCCAATAATAATTGGTGTAAAATAGGCATATGATACTCCTATAATTAAAGATATAATTGTTAATAAAAATACCCAGATTAGATTCTTTTTATTTAACATAAAATCACCTATTTTCAATATAGCATAAATTATTAAATAATAAAACCTATTAATAGGTTTTATTGGTTGACTCGCTAATTTGATCAGCTGAATTAAGAACTCTTTGATATCCGTTTAGCATAATTGATGCACTTTTTAATTTGGTTTGTTCTAACAATAAACCCGCTCTATAATTAATTAAAGCTTCCATTTTAGCATAAGAATATCCATTTACGTAATCAGCAATTATACCTTCAGCTTCTTCACTTTTTCCAAGCTCAGAAGCTATTTGTCTAACAGAAGAGATTATATTATCAACAGATTCTGGAATAATTTTTATTTTTTCAACTACTTCTTTTGCTTCTTCAATTGATTTGTTTCTTAAATAAATATTATACCTTGATACTAATTTCTGATAATAATCATGAACATCATTGAAAGCATTTGAAACAGAAGTAACTTCCCTGGAATCAATAGTAAGAACTATGGTATCCCTATTATTACTTAAATATTTTTGAAATAAATCTTGATAATAACTTATGATCGAGGTAATTGCAAATTCTGCTTCATCTTGAATCCCCATTTCATTAGCCATTCTTCTTATTTCATTTATCGTTTTAGTTATTTCTGAAAATTTTAAATTAGTTAGTCTATCTTCTTTTGTATTTGTTGTATCCAGTGTTTCCATATATGAAGGAAATTTAATTCTTTTAAGAATTTTTTTACCTATGGCAATAATTGAATCAAGACTTTCATATGAATATATAGTATATTTATACTCATCATTAATTATTTTCTTAATCTTTTTATTTCTGATCATAATTTTAAATCTTTGATTAGAATTTATAGTTCCTTCTTTTTGTTCTAGTCTTTTTACTTTGTCATTAACATTTTTTAATTTTCTTATTTCTTCTAAAAAACTATGCAATAGATAAAATCCATAGTAATCAGCATGTTCGTTTTCATTTTCCTCAAAAACTTTAACATTAGTTGTTCCATCAATACCTAATGTCACAGATCTTAATTTTCCGTTAATGTCGATACTTTTTTTAACTATAATTGTACCATCATTGCTGAAACGTGCAAGAATTGCCATTAAATCAAGATATGGTAAATCGGGAAATGTTTTTTGTAAATAAATCAATTCTGTTTCAAGTTTTGCAACTATGTTTTTTTCATCTTCTTTAGTTAATACATATTCATATTCAGATGCTTCTTTAATTCTATTTTCTAAGTCCATAAATTATTCCTTAATCCATTCATCTAGTTTATCTTTGGTTTTTTTCTTTTTTTCTTTATTCTTTTTTTCTTTTAATATTTCCTTCTTAGGTTTTTCTTTTGGTTTTGATTTTTCAATTATGCTATTTATATTTTTTTGTTTTGGTTTTCTAGCTAGAGTAATTATTAGCATTAATAATAATATAACTGACGATGACGCAAAAACAAGTGTTAACATGGTGTAATCTTTAATATCTTTTGACACTGTTTTAACTTCTTCATTTGAGTATCTTTGTAAAGTATCTTCTTGATTATCAAATGAATAATAGTTTTCTTTTCCGGTTTCAAGGTTAAGTCCATAGATTAAACTATATGATGATTTATCATTTATTTTTAAGGCAGTAATCTCTTGATCGTTAATGATTTGAGTTGTTTTTTCATAGTTTTCTAGTTCTTTTTTGGGCTCAAGTATTCTAATACTTAAAGAACCAAATTCAATATATTTATATTCTTCAAAAAGATTTTTTTCAATATCATATAAGTATAGTTTAATTTCTCCTTCTTTATTTTTTAATGCCACTAATGTATAATCCACTACTTCATTATGTAAAGATATCACTTCTTCATTTTGAATACTTACCTTTGTTTCAATATATGTTTTAGGTATATTTACTCCATCTAGTGATCTTAAAACTGTAAATTCTTGATCATCAAGATTAACAATGATTGGTTTTAATTCTTTGACAGTTGCATTTATTATGTATGTTCTTTTACTACCGTTTTGGGCAGTGACAACTATATCTAATTTATTTAGACCAACTGATAGATCTCTAAATCCTAAACCGGAAATAGTTGATTTAGAATCGTTTTTAGTGCCTATTAAATTAATGCTTGTTGTTAAGGGTTCTAGTTCAATAGAATACGTAAGTGTTTCTTTATTAAATTCTGGGGTAAGTGTTAAATTTTCTATTCCTAAACTTTTTAAATAATTATCTTTACTATAAGATTCTTGAAGTTGTTCTTGAGTTATAACATTAACTGTAACTGATGATGGATTAATACCCATACTCACTTCATCCCAACCTATAACTGCAGAGGCTGATACTGAAAATTTTGATGAGCCACTCTTTAAGGCTTTAAACGTATACGCATATGATACTGATTTAGTATTACCATTTGACGCTACAAAGGCATAGTGAAGAGAAACATCTGAACTAACAAGTTGCATAATGCTTTTATCATAGTTTAACGAGTACTCCCAACTACCTAGAGGCTCTTGGGAGTTAATATTAACTGTTACTTTAACAGTATTTCCTACTAAAATTCTTGTTGAGTTTGCTTTAACGCTTATATTGGCAGTTGCAGCATTTACATTCACCATTAAAGCAAATGTACTTAGCATTCCAATCACCAATAATTTAATTTTTTTCATCTTCATTCCTCCTTTAGAATTTAGAGATGCCTAAAATATATTTTTGAATTTTTAATAAATCAACAATATCTATTTTATTATCTTTATTAACATCCATTGCTTTTAATTGTTCGTTATTAACTGAACTAACATTTAAGATATGTTTTTGAACTTTTAATAAGTCTGCAATTGATATTAAGCCATCGCTTGATGAATCTCCTAAAACAACTACTTTATAATCTTTATTTGTTCCATCACTGTTGATTGAAATTATATCTCCGGTTACTAATGCATTCACTTTTATTTGACCATTAATACTCTTTATTTGAATAGTTGAAGTACTATTTATTTTTAATAAATTATTTAACAATTCACTAGCAAGTTGTCCTTCTAGAATATCTAAAATATATACTCCATCACTTTTTATACTAGCACTTGATAATAAATCATTAGGATTCATGATAATTATATTAGTTGGTGTATAAACTATTTTTATTTTATATGTATTAGTTAAGCCATTCTCTGCAGTTACTAAAACATTTAATTCATTAATATCTTTATTAATATTTACTATTCCTGTATTAGAAATAGTTGTTTTAGGATTAATAATTAGTCCTTCAAGATTAACGGAAGTTGTATTATCGGGTAAAGATATGGTGTATTCATTTTTATCATGACTGAATGAAGGAATTGATACTCCATTAACTTTTAAATCTTTTAAGTGATTGTTAGGATTTCCTCGATTTGGTAAAACTGTTTCATTAGGCATATTATTATATACAGGGATTTTAAAAGTAATATTATTATTTAATAAAGTGTTCTTAGCATATGCTGAGTAAGTAGTTCCTGCTTCTGATGATGGTGCTTGAATGTTTTGCATGTACTGATTTGTATAAGGAGTTGACCATCCAGAAGTATTAAATTTTTGAAAATAAATTGTATCTTGTCCTTTTAGAAAATATCTTTCAATTAAAAACTGTGCTCCACCTAAAATACCTTTTAAAGATGTATTCCATGGTCTACCATAAGTATCCGAAAAACCACATAATGAACCACAGGCATAAGCCATTCCTCTTGCAGAAGGCATAGTTGTATAAGCATCTTTATAAGATCCAATATTATAAAAGTTATAATAACCTTTTAAATTATAACCACGATAAGTATATGGATACAAACCATTTACTCTTAAGCCAGCAGAGGAGGTATTACCAATTTCTTGTCTTGAACGAGATGCTAGGTGGACTGGACTAATTGTTTTGATTGTATTATCGGGTAATGTTACAGTTGAAGCATTATAAAAATCATTAATATATGGTGATAAGTTAGTGTTTCCACTAAGAATAGATGTAACTGAACCTATCGTATGATTATTAGGATTAAATGTTAATTCTTCAAACATAAAAATAGTTCTTTCATTCATGAAATTCCTTGGATCAAGATAGTAAGCATTAGTATCATAATTAGTTGCATAACAATCAACATCAACAGTATTAAAAGTATCATTTAAGTAATCAAAAGTACCTTCTTCAGTATAATAATAACCTTGTTCACTTGTGTACATACAACTTTTTCCTTTAATTGTTTGAGCACTTACAACATCACTCCAATTTAAATTGGTTGTTACTGGAATAAAAGTCCAATTAGGATATTTTTCATGTAAAATAGCTAATTTTAAAGCATAGCTTTCGGTAAACCCACTAGCCACTAACATATCTTTATATGTTGCATAAGAGGTAGGATCAAGTGGGACAAATGGTTCATCAACCTTTACATAGCTGCTACAAATATATCCCTCAAGACCATTAAATACACCTTTATACCATTTTGAAGGACACCCCTCACCTTGGTATAAATCTTTATTAGTTAAAATTAAAACATCGCCTGTATACATTTTTTCTAAAGTATTACAACTCGTATTTGGACACGCTCTAAAATTTACAGAATTACCTGTAATATATGCTGTTAAGTCTTCAGCATGAACATCTATCATGAAAAAGCTTAAAATAATAATGATTAATATTAATATTCTTTTCATAATATAAGTCCTCCATCATAATAATTATATCATGATTTATTTTGTTTTTTTATGATTAATAATTTACTTAACACTTTTAATAATCAATTATTTTATTAATTTTTTTATTATGTTATAATTTAAATCGTAGGAAGTGTATAATGGTCTTATTAAAAAAGATAAAAAAAATTAATAAAATATTATTATCCTTATATCTATTACTTAGTATAGGTTTTTTTATTGGTATTTTATTACTAACCATTAACCTATCTTTTTTAGTCGGTATTGAAACATTTATGAGAATTACTTTACTTGCAATATTATACTTAATTTTAATCTTCTATTTATTATATGGATTTGTTTGGTTATTTTCTAAAAAAACTATAAAACTAATTATTTATACAATATTCATTATAATATTTACATTTGCAACTTATTTTGGTTCTTATTACATCAATAAAACTTATCGCATAATTGATAGTATTAATAAAGAAGAGATTACTTATACTACTAATCTTATACTATTAAATAATACTGTCTTTCGGAACACAAAAGAATTTAAAGTTGGAATGATTAATAATGACAGTGACATTGCTGGCAATGTATTAGCACATGAAATGATTAAAAAAGAAAATTATCTTTTTACTATTATTGATTATTTTGATTACCATGAAATGCTAGAAGCTTTAAATGATAAAGAAATTGATGGACTATTTATTGCTAGTAATTATGAATCATTTTTGAGTGAAGATGAGTTATATAGTAGTATTGCCGAAAGTACAAAAGTTTATAATAGTCTATCTAAAACAATTAAAAAACAAAATACAAACGTAAGTGCTTCTGATTTTAAAAAACCATTCACGATTCTTTTAATGGGTATTGACTCAACCTCGGGTGGTTTAAATAAAAATGATGCATTTAATGGAGACTCAATAATGTTAATTACATTTAATCCTAAAACCCTATCATCAACATTCTTAAGTATTCCAAGAGATACTTATGTTCCAATAACTTGTAATAATAATCAAGAAAATAAAATTAATAAATCAGCTTATGCCGGAGCTCAATGTATGATGGATACGATAACTAAATTAACTGGCATTAAAATAGATCATTATGTGAAAATGAATTTCACAGGATTAGTTGATCTTGTCAATGCTGTTGGAGGAGTTTATGTTGATGTTCCATATAGTTTCTGTGAACAAGATTCAAAAAGAAGATTTGATGAACACTTAATATATTTGAAAAGTGGTTATCAAAAATTAAATGGTGAACAAGCACTTGCCTTATCGAGAAATCGAAAAACACACCCAGAATGCTCTAAAGAATGGAACTTAGGAGAAAGAAATGATTTCATAAGAGGTCAAAATCAACAATTAGTCGTTCAAGCTCTTTTAAATCAAGCTAAAACAATTAGAAATGTTGATTCATTAATAAAAATATTAAATTCAATAAGTAAAAATATGGACACTAGTATGCAAACAAATCAGATATTATCTTTCTATGAAACTGCAAAAAACTTGTTATTTGGAATGATTGAAGGAAACAATAATCTTCTAAAAACAGAAAAGTTATATTTGCAGACTTACCCACTAACTATATATAAAGTTGGGATGGCCGAGATATATCAACAAAAAAGTTTAGATGAAGTAATAAAAGCAATGAAAATAAATTTAGAGTTAATTAGCAGTGAACCAATAAAAGAATTTAGTTTTGATGCAAATACTACTTATGAAATACCAGTTATTGGTAAAGGTTTATTTGACTCAGTAAGAAGACAAACAGTCCCGGATTTTAAAGGCAAATATAAAGACGAGGCAATAAATTGGGGTAAACAAAATAACATTGTTATAAAAGTTAAAGAAGTAAATAATAACCCTGAAATCGAAAACAATATTATTTTAAGTCAAAACATACCAGCTACTCAAATTACTAATTTAGTTAATGAAATTGAAATAACTATTCAAATGAGTAATTAAAAAATCATCAATGTGATGATTTTTTTATGCTACTACTTTTTCTTTTATGATAGAACGAATATCATTATATGACTTTTGTTTTGATTTTTTTACTTATCAAATCAAGAACTATTAAGTTAATTGCTTTTGCAAGTTCTATGATGTTATCTTCATTTTCTTTAAGAGAATTTCCAAGAATCATAACATCTGAAACGATTATTGTATGTCCATTTGTTATGGTTTGATAATTGGTTTCTTTAAGTCTTAAAATAATATTATTTAATATTTCTTCTTCATCGATACCTAATTTAATAAAATCAGTAAAAAAACGAATCGAACCATCAAGGTCAATAAATGATGTGATAACTTCCGGAAGATGCTCTTCACATTTTTTATTCAAAATAGATAATGCTTTAAATGAAGCAACTTCACTAACACTTAAAATGCTTTTACTTTTTGCCATTTTATCAAAAGTCATATTATAATATATGTTATTTACTATTTCATCTAAGCCAATAACTTGATCATATAATCCTACTTTGATTAACTTTTGATTATAATCATCTATATCTACAATATTTTTAAATTCTTCACTGTTAAGATCAAAAGATGTAGGAAGACGTTTATCTTTATAGGAAAAATAGTCGACACATAATAAAGCTTGGGCAAGTAACTCTTTAGAAATTGGTTTATTAAATAAAGCCTCACACTCTTCTTTGGTGATTCTTTCTTTTTTTTCATTCATTTTTTCACATATTTTTTCAATAAACCTGGTTAACATTAAATCTATATCAGGATTAGAAATCTCTCTTACGTCAACTGTTAAGGCTTCTTCTTTAGATAGTAAAGCATGAATTATTGGTAAATCATTTGGCCTATAATTGTCTCCATAACTACTCTCATCTACACTATCCCAAGTTGGGTCAGCCATAAATATTCCTTCGATATTATATTTATCATCTTTTAGATAAACGGAAACACGAGAATGATTTGGTACATTTGATTTTCCTTCTCCTAAAGCAATTATTTTTACCTCTACACAGTCATTAATACCTACTTTTCTAAGTAAATCAAGCATTAAATTTGCATATCCAACACACACAATTCTTAATTTTTCTGGATTAATTAATTGATAAAGTGCTCTTGGCTCATCTTCATCATGATCAATATCTTCATCGATATAATGAGAAAAATTTGTTACTATTCTATAGACTGCTAAATATTTTTCTAAAGGCGATAATTCTTTTACATTTCCCATATTATTCTTAGATGAAAGAATATACTTAGCATAATTATTTAGAATATTTTCTTTCTCTTTTATTTCGGAAATAGAATAATAATTTAATCCTTCATTTTGTAAAAAACTTGGTCTTACCATTACTTTTCCTGGAAATAACTTTTCAACTTTTTCAAAGAATTCTGGATCATAGCTATGGCAATCAATAATTATTTTAGAATTAAAATTACCACGTTTACTTAAGTCATTTAGAACATTAAAAACAAGTTTTTGATCATACTCAATTAGATTATAAAAAATATTTAAATTATTACTAATTGACTTAACATTAAAGTTATTCATCGTTAAGACGGATTTAATTGCAATAAATACTTTTGACCAACAACTATCATTTTTATTTGTTAATAAATTTAATAATTTTAGTAATTCTTCATCATTAGTAAATTCATATTTTCCTGAAAGAAAATCTTGATTAATAGAACCATTTTCTATTAGTTGAATTAGTAGTTTATTATCACTCATTATTCTTTTATTTAAATTATTGTTACTTGAATTATTAAAATTATAATTAATAGATACTAAATAATTTATTAAGTTAATAAAATTGTTTTCATCATTAAGATAAAAATCAGAATCACTATCAAAGTAATCCATAAAGCCTAAATCTTTTTTTATTAAAGACAAATAATCTCTTTTCATTAAAGAAAGAATAAAAAAATGATCAATTTGAGAAGATATTAATTTATCTTCCATAATCTCTTTAATAATAATGTCTATAACTGATTCTTGATGCAGTAACTTTTCATCAATCTTATTAATTATTTTCTTAATAACTTCGTAAGTTAATCGACCTGAATTAAGATATTGTAAAAATAATTCATTAGTTATTTCAAGTTCACGACTCATCTTTTTACTCCTCATACTATATATTTTTATTATAACGCTAAGATAGTATATTTAATTTATTAAATAGTACTATTGTAAAGTTCTATATGAGAACTTTTTCTTTTGCTTTTGAAGGATTATATTCAAGGATAATTAAACTAATATTTTTTACTAAATCAATTATTGTTCTTTCATTTTCATGAATAGATTTAGTACAATCAAATAACTCATCAATGAATAAAGTGTTGCCATAAATTTCAACTATATAACCAGTTTCCTTAAGTCTTAAAACAGCATTGCTTAATGACTCTTTCGTTTCATTAGGAAGAGATACTTTTATGACTCCATTAATTGAAATTGTTAAATCTACTGACTTTGAAATGTATTCATCACATTTTTTATATAAAAGAGAAATTGCTTTACATCTTACCAACTCTTCAAATCCCCAATTATTTATAGCTGTATTTTTAGTAAAAGTAACTTCATTATAATATTTAATTGCTTGTTCATCTAGGCCAATAATTTTATCAAATAAACTCAATTTAGCTAGTCGATTATTATATTCATTAATATCAACAATACTCTTAAACTCTTCACTATTAGGATCAAAAGAAGTAGGGATTCTTTTATCTTTGTATGAAAAGTAATCAACACTTAATAAAGCTTGGGCAATTGACTCTTTAGGTATAGGTTTATTAAATAAATTCTCACACTCTTCTATAGAAATATTTTGATTCCCATTTGATTTTATTCTATTATGTATTCCCTCAATAAAATCTTTTAGTCTAAGATTAGGTTCTTGATGAGAAACCTTATCTATAGCTAAAACTTCAGATTTTGACATCAGGGCATGAGTTATTGGCAAATCATATGGTTTATAATTTTCTTCATAATCTCTCTCATCTATACTATCCCAAGTTGGATCAGCCATAAATATTCCTTCTATACCATATTTATCATCTTTTAAATAGACTGAAACACGAGAATGATTTGGAAAAGCATATGAAAATGTAGATCCAAAAGGCATGGCTACTACTGATACTGGTATACAATCAATAATACCTACTCTTCTAAGTAAATCAACTAATAAATTTGAGTATCCCAAACATACCATAAAGGTTTTTTTTGAATCTATTAATTGATATAGAGCTCTTGATGAGTCATCGTTTGAAGACATTTCATTTTCTTCATAATGAGAAAAATTTGTAACTATTCTATAGACTGCTAAATACTTTTCTAGCGGAGATAATTCTTTTATATTTCCCTCATTATCTTTAGAATAAAGAACACTTTTTGCATAATTATTTAATATTCGTTCTTTTTCTTTTATTTCATAAATTGAATAACTACAATGACCTCTCCCTTGTAATTCTTTTGGACTAATCAAAATTTTTCCAGGAAATATTTGTTCAGTTTCTTCAAAGAACAGAGGATCATATTTATCACACTTAATGTTTATATTTGCATTAAAATTGCCTCTTTCACTTAGTTTTCTTAATGTATCAAGAATTAATTCTCTATTGTCTTCTTTTAGTTCATAACGAATATCTAAATCACTAATTATCGATTCAACAATAAAGTTATTATTAGTTAAAATAGTACGATAAGTAAAAAGAACTCTATCCCAACATTCTTCTTTTCTGCTTGTTAAATAGTTATATAGTTCAAGCAAATGTTTATTAACCGTAAATCCATAATAATTTGTTATAAACTCATGACCAATTTGATTATCTTTAATTAACTTAATTAAAAACTCATTGTCTTTTAAAACCATATGATCAAATTTACAAAAACGAAAAAACATATATTCAATTCTTAGAGGAAATAAATATTCGATTAAAGATTCATAATTATTTTTATCATCAAGCCAAGTGTCAACTGCTGTAATATAAGAGGTATAGAATCTAATATCCTTTTTCACTAATTCTAAATAATATTTATTTACAAGTTTAGGCACAAATATAGTGTGTAATTTATCAAAAGTTAACTCATCATTCATAATTGAAGCATAAACTATATCGATTACATTATCCTGAGTAATAAATTCACGATCTAAAACAACGACAAATTCTTTTAACAATCCATGATTAAGCTTATTAGCATTTAAATGTTTTAAAAATAGTTCATTGTTTTTATCTGGTTCAATTACTTTCAACATAGTGCTTAACCATAATTCATTACCCTTAATGTTATATTTTGGTACTAATTCATCATATTTATTTAACATACTATAGACATAGTAAGAATTATTAGAAAAGTACTGATAATAGTATTCTAAATCAAAATTATTATCAACTAAAGTGCGGGCAATAAAGTTTTTATAGAAATCAGACTTTATGATACTTATCATTATTTCTATTTCTTTAGGATCAGTAAAAGTTTTATTTTTAATTGCATCTACCAATATCCCAAATGTGATTGTTTCATTAAATTTTATTTCTTGTAATTTAGTTATTAATTTTGGATCAATTACTTTTGGACTCATTTTATAGAACCCCTTTGGTATATACATACTCATTATTTTTCATATCATTAACACTTACATAATTAATTACTCGCGCTTTCATTTCAAAACACATAGCCATTAGTTCAAACTTATCTTCTTTACTAAGCTTATTAGATAGTAATAATTCATATTTAGCTTTTTCTATACCCCTTGGAGTGCCTTCTAATATTGCAGCATATTTATCAAAAGTATCAGTTTGATTACTTCTAATACTATAAATATAACTAGCTGTAATATTTCTTGCAAAGTATAATTCTCCAAGGAATATTTGATAATTTTCCTTTATTATTCGAAAAAGACCAATATTAATATTGGTATATATACAGCCTCTTTCTTCTTTAATGCCATAATAATCTGGTCTAATTGCTGTTACAATTACTAAATCACCAGGAGTAACAATTTGACTACAAAAAGTGTCTTTTTCTTCAATCATCCCATTTAAGGCATTTAAAAACATATCCATTAAAGCAATTTGATAAATGTTATTTACAAAACTATTTTTTGACATAGACACAAACCATAAAATTAATATTCATAACCATAATCCCCCTAATTAATTGATTATTTATTATTATAACTAACTACATAAAATTTATTATTTATTTTAACTAATTTTAAATAAGCAGTATTAGGATATCCTAAATCTTCTTGGTACGATATTTTAATCGTGATTTCATAAGAAATCAAGTCATTTTCATTTAACTTATAACTAGATTCTTTAACTTCTTCGATCTTAACTTCGTTTACTTCTGGAAGGTCTTGATTCCTTTTTCCATCAGTGTTATCAACTATATGTTTATATAAAGTATTGATAACATTGGTTTGAAAATTTTCTTTAGAATTTGGTTCAATATACTCCAAACAAGGTACATCATAAGAATTCACTTTATTATTCATTGTATATAAATCAATAACAAATAGTTTAGCAATACTTCTTATGTATTCTTCTTCATTTATTTTTTCACCTGTTAAATTTTGTTTTAATAATTCAAATTCAGTTTTCATTAGAACTGTGTCTCGATCATCTAAAGTATAGCCATAATTAATTATTTCATTTTTAATTTCCACTTTATTTATTACTTCTTTGGGATTAATTAAATTATAAACAAGATATGACGATCCACCTAGAACAACTATAACAATAAGTGCAAATGAAATATATTTACTAGACATACTATTTTTTTTCATTTTTATAATCATCCCTAACTGAATATTATTATACTAAATAAGGGTTTAAAAGTATATGTTTAATTGACAATTGAAATAATAAAACATATACTTTAATTGAGGTATAGATATGAAATTTATAACAAAAATTCCAAAGAATAAATATGTTGATTTTTATAATAATTCAAAAAATTCTACCATCCTTCAATCATATGAATGGGGACAATTTTGTATTGAAGGAAAAAATCAAATACCTTACTATGTTGGAATGGAAGATAATAATGGAAAGTTAAAATGTTCTTCTCTACTTTTGAAAAAAAAATTACCTTTTGGATTATGTTATTTTT
>CAZIUX010000008.1:0-18050 GCA_964542795.1 uncultured Muribaculaceae bacterium | reverse complement strand
TATTTTAGTCCATATTTTATTCAAAAAGATTTTGATTCATTAGGATTTGGTAATGTTGTTCAAACTAATAGAAGCAAAAGTAGTAAGGGAGTTCTTAGAGGATTACATTTTCAAAAAGAACCAATGACACAAGCTAAGATTGTAGAAGTTATTAAGGGGTCTGCTATTGACGTAGTAGTAGATATAAGAGAAGGTTCTCCTAGTTATGGTGAATCAACTGCAGTATTATTAAAACCATATGATGTTAATGATTCTGAAAGTGGAAGACAATTATTTGTACCACGTGGATTTGCACATGGATTCTTAAGTTTAGAAGATAATACAGTATTCCAATATTTAATAGATAATGATTATGCACCAGATATGGAAGGTGGAATTCTTTGGAATGATGAATCTTTAGATGTTAATTGGGATAATATATTTAAACTTTATAATGTTAAAGAAGATGAATTAAAATTATCTGATAAAGATCAAAAGAGATTAGCTCTTAAAGATAGTCCAACATATTTTAAATATAATAAATAATGTAATTAAATATAGTGAATAACTTCACTATATTTTTTTGTTATGTTATAATAATGGAAGTTAAAAAAATGTTTGTGTAGGAGTGGCAGTATGGTATTTTCTAGTATTTTATTTGTATTTGGTTTTTTACCTTTACTATTGTTATTATATTTTATGTCAAAGGAGAAATATAGAAATTATATTTTACTATTTGCTAGTTTAGTTTTTTATGCATATGGTGAACCAAAATTTGTTTTTGTTATGTTATTATCAATAGTATTAAATTATTTATTTGCTCTTGCTATTGATTATTATAACGAGAAGATAAAAATTAAGAGAACAATATTAATATTAGATATATTATTAAATATTTCAATTTTATTCATATATAAATATTTAGATTTTTCAATTAATATAATTAATAATACTTTCAAATATAATATTCCATTGAAAAATATTGTGTTACCAATAGGAATATCATTTTTTACATTTCAAGCTTTATCATATGTTATTGATGTTTATAGAAAGGATGCAAAAGTACAAAAGAATCCTTTTAAAGTAGCTTTATATATTGCATTATTTCCACAACTAATAGCGGGACCAATTGTGAGATATAATACAATTGCAGAACAAATTGATAAAAGAAAAGTTACTTTAGATAGTTTTGGATTAGGAGTTAAGAGATTTTTATTAGGTTTTTCAAAGAAAGTAATTTTAGCTAACAATTTGGCATTGGTTGCTGAAGAAGTTTTTAGTAAAACTGATTTTGCTTTGAATAGTCCATTATATTTTTGGATAGGGTCTATTGCATTTTCATTACAAATATTCTTCGATTTTGGTGGATATTCTGATATGGCAATTGGTTTAGGAAAAATGTTTGGATTTGAATTTGATGAGAATTTTAATTATCCTTATATGGCTAATTCATTTAAAAATTTTTGGCAAAGATGGCATATATCTTTGAGTGTTTGGTTTAGAGATTATGTATACATACCATTAGGTGGTTCAAGGAAAAAATTATTAAGAAATATATTTAATTTATTTGTTGTTTGGATTTTAACAGGTATTTGGCATGGAGCTGCCTATACTTTTATTGCTTGGGGATTGATGTATTTTTTCTTTGTTGCAATAGAAAAATATTTTATAAAACCGATGAATAAACCTAAGATTGTTAAAATTATTTGGCGTATTATTGTATTATTAATAGTTAATTTTGGATGGGTGTTATTTAATTCAAAGGGATTACATTCTGCATATAATTATATTTTAGCAATGCTTGGAAACTATAATAATAGTTTAATAGATTCTGCTTCAATTAGAATTTTAAGGGAGTTTGGAATATATTTAATTTTAGGAATAATATTCTCTACACCTATAATTAAAAATTTAGATAATATGGTATTTAAACGTGAAAAAATAAATGTTATTAAGAAATATTTATTTATGATAATGATTTTTATTATCTTCTTTTGGGCAATTTCTTTTTTAGCATTAGGATCACATAATCCATTTATTTATTTTAATTTTTAGGAGGTTACAATGAAAAATAATATTGAATATAAAATATATGCTGTTGCATTTCTAGTAATTATTTTTGTGTTTGGATTTGTTACTAATAGTAAACTAATTAATTTTTATGTTAATGATGTTGTAGATTACAATGAATGGGTTGCAGATACCGGTAATAAGTTAGAAACAGATTATGTTACTAATTTTTATGGTAAGTTATCATTTATTAATTATAATGGTTTAGTAAGAAAATATTTAAATCAACATGAGATGAACAATGTAGTAAAACTTAATAATGGATATTTAACATTAACAACAGAAAAGGTTAGTGATGAAAATTTAAAATATGATGCAGAACAAGTTGCAAAACTCCAAAAATATTTAAGAAATAAAAAAATTGATTTTTTATATGTTTCAGTTCCAGGTACAAATTCAAAATATGATTCTCAGTTACCAGAAGGGGTAACGGATTATACAAATGAAAATATTGATACTTTTATTTCTGAACTATCTAAAAATAAAGTTAATTATATAGATATGAGAGAAGAGTTTAAAAAAGATAATTTAAATCAGTATGATTATTATTATAAAACTGATCATCATTGGACAACTGAAGGTGGTTTCTATGCATATCAAAAAATAATGAACAATTTAGAAAAAACTGCAAATGTAAAAACCGATAAGCAAGTATATGATTTGAATAATTATAATATTAAAACATATAAAAACTGGCATTTAGGTTCAAATGGACAAAGAGTTGGTACAAATTATACTGGTATTGATGATTTTGATTTAATCACACCAAAATTTGATACAGAAATAATCAATTCAGCTGGAGCAAAATCTTCATTTTCAAATATTTTAATTAATAAAGAACCGTTACAAAATTCGAATTATGAATCACGTTATACATATGATTATACATTACAAACTTTTGGAAGTTTTGTTAATAATAAATCTTTAAATAAGAAAAATATTTTAATATTAAGTGATTCAATGGGAAGAGCATCAAATCCATATTTAATATTATCTTTTGAAAACAACAAAATGATGGATGCATATGGTCCAATCAATTTGAATGAAGTGACATTAAATGAATATGAACCTGATGTGGTTGTAATATTGCATTATTCTCAATTAATGTTAAAGGATACCGCATATTTTAATTTTGGTGTATTGAATAAATAATGTAATTAAATATAGTGAATAACTTCACTATATTTTTTTGTTATGATATAATAAATAGTAGTTATTTAACATGGAGGTAAAAAAATGTCAGGAATAAAAAATACAAGATTATATAATGTTTATAAGAATACTATTAAAGTTGAAGAAGTTAATAATAGAATAATGGAACAAGATAGAAAAATTCAAGAATTAACAAATTTAGTTTCATCATTAAATTCTAGTATTCAAGAATTAAATAATAAGGCACAAGTTATCCAAAATAGAACAAATGAAGTATTATTTTCAGAAGTTTTGAGAGATAGCACAAAAAATACTTGGTTAGATATTCCACTATCACTATATAGTGGTGCGATTGGATATCCATATGCTTATATATTATTTAGAACATTAAATGATATAAAACCTAAAAATATACTTGAAACAGGATTAGGACAATCTACAAAGATAATAACAGAATATGTTAAACATTTTGAGGGTGTAAGACATGATGTTGTTGAACATAATAGAGATTGGATAGAATTTTTCAAATTAGGAACTCCTTTAGATGAGTGTCAAAATATTCACTTACTTGAAAATTATAAAAGAAAATATAAGGGAACTGAATTAAATGCATACAAGGATTTTAAAGAAGAATTTGAAGGAAGAAAATTTGACTTTATTTCTATAGATGGACCTGTTGGTTGGGGACAAGAATATTCTAGAATGGATATTTTAGATATTATTCCTGAATGTTTAAATGAACAATTTGTTATCTTAATTGATGATTGTGAAAGAATTGGGGAGCAAAGAACAATAGAATTGCTTGAAAAGAAATTAGAAAAAAATAATATTAAATTTAATAGTAGGTGTCAATATTCAGGAATAAATCTTGTATATATTTGTGTTTCTCCTGATTTAGAATTTTTATGCCATATATAGGAGGTAATTATGAGTAATATTCAATTGAAAACTGATCAAAATAATATAATAGAATTTATTGATTATTTAAAAGAAAAAGATAATATAAATAATATTTTAGTTTATAATAATGTATTAAATTTAAATTATGATCCCATTTATGGTTTCAAATATAGAGGAATAAAAAAATTACATAGTAATAAGGATGGATTATTAATTTTTTATGTTTCAGAATTAAATAGTAAAATAATAAAACAAATAAATATATCTAGAAAAATTATGAGTAGTATACTTATTATATTTGATAAAAATATTTCACTTGATGATTTAAGTAGATATTTTAATTTAGATAAAAATAAATTAGTAGGTTATATTAATTATGATGACAAAAAATTAAGACAATTAATAATGTTAAGTGGGAAAAAGTATGATATTTTTTCTAAAAAAGTACAATTAAAAAGTATGCTAGCAATTATTCATGCTTATAATGAAGAAGATGTAATTGAAGAAACTATTCATCATTTGTTGAATCAAGGTGTAGATGTACAAATATATGATAATTGGTCAACTGATAATACTTATAATATTGTTAGTAAGTTAGCAAAAAAAGAAAAAGAACATGTTTTTTTAACAAGATTTCCTGAAAAAAAGCCTGTTGTTACTGATAGTTATGATTTAGTTGAAGTTTTGAAAAATGTTGAAAGAACAATCAAGAATACTAATTACGATTGGTATACTCATTATGATGCAGATGAAATAAGAATATCCCCAATTAAAGGTATGACTCTTCAAGAGTATATTAGTTATGTAGATAAATTAGGATATAATGCGATAGAAAATACTGTTATTGATTTTAGAATTGTTAATTCAACTAAAGGTAAAAATATTTTTAATGATGATACATATTTTGAATTTGGAAGAAGATCTGGACATTTTGTACAAGTAAAAACATACAAAAGAAATATTAATATGGATTTAGCTTCAAGTGGTGGTCATAATTGTATGTTTGAGGGTAGAAAATTATTTCCGTTAAAAATACTTTTGAAGCATTATCCACTTCGTACTGTAGAACAAGCAAAACAAAAAATCTTTAAAGATAGACTTCCAAGATATAGTAAAGCAAATCGAGCAATCGGTTGGCACATCCAATATAATTCAATAGTAGATGAGAAAGATTTTATTTATGATAAAAATGATTTATTTAAATTTGATGAAGAAATTCGTCAAAAATACTTTTTGGAATTTTTAACAGGTATTGGAATTAATAAAATAAAGTAGAGTTGGAGTGATAATATGAAAATAAATATGGATTTTTATAATGGTAAAGATGAATATAGCGATGGTGATATTGAAGATGTAATAATTGATTATATTAAAAAATATCCTAATGATTATGAGAAAGCATTTGAAGAAAATTCATCTTGGCCTGTTGTTTATCATTTATCTAATGTTAGAAAGAATGTTGTTAGTTGGTATCCATTTGAAAAAAATTCAACAATTTTGGAAGTTGGAGCAGGTATGGGTGCAATTACTAGTGAACTTTGTGATAAATGTAAAAAAGTTACTAGCATTGAATTATCAAAAAGAAGAGCAAGTGCAATAGAAGCAAGAAATAAAAATAGAGATAATTTAAAATTGATTATTGGTAATTTTAAAGATATAAAATTAACTGAAAAATATGATTACATTTTACTAAATGGAGTTTTAGAATATGGTGCTTTATATATGGATTCCGATAATCCGTATGTTGATTTTATCAACAAATTAAAAACTAATTTAAAACCTACAGGAAAAATATTAGTTGCAATAGAAAATAAATTTGGTTTGAAATATTGGTGTGGTGCTAATGAAGATCACACTGGTAAAGCATTTGATGGAATAAGGGGATATTCAGATAATAGTAAAGTAAGAACGTTTAGTAAAAATGAACTGGAATCTTTGGCAAAAGAATGTGACTTAGAAACAAATTTTTATTATCTATTTCCTGATTATAAATTTCCAGAAATTGTATTTACTGATGAATCTCTAAATGATAATGTATATTGTGATTATACTCCATATTATTGCTCTAGTATGAAATTAGTATGTGATGAAAAAAAAGTATTTAAGAGCGTATATGAGGATAAAATGATTCCTTTTTTTGCAAATTCATATTTTGTTGAATTATCTTCTAATAAATTAACAACCGATATAGAATTTGTTAAATTTAATAATTATAGAAAAGAAAAATATAATTTGTGTACATACTTAAAAAATGATAAATTTTTTAAGAGAGAGATGAGTGATAAATCCAACTCTCATATTAAAAAAATAAAAGAAGTATGCAAAAAATTACAAGATAAAAAAATTAATATATTAAATGTGTTTGATAGTGAAAATGAAATATATTCTTTGAAAAATGATTCTATTTCTTTATCAAAACAATTATATATTTCATATGTAAATAATGATATTACTAGTATCATTAAGCAATTTGAAGAATTACATAATTTTTTATTAGAGGCATTGGGTAATAAAGTAAATTACAAGAATAAAAATATTTTTGATAAGTATGATATAAAAATTAGTCAAAAAAAATTAGAAAATCTTACATTTTATGAAAATGGATTTTTGGATATTATTCCAAGTAATATATTGATTGATAATGGTAAATTATTATTAATTGATCAAGAATGGTTTGAAAAAAATGTTCCTATTGAATATATATTGTTTAGGGCAATAAGAAATTTCTTTGCATCATATAATAATTCATCAGAATTAGTTGAAAAATTATATAAGCATTTTAATTTAAAAACATATGAAAAAGAATTTGTAAAATTAGATGACCAATATTTAAAAGAGATAAGATGTAATTCATATTATAATTATTGTGAATATTATAATAATTATAATATTATTGATTTTAATGAGAAAATAGAAGAATTAGAAAAATCAAATAAAGTTTTAGAAGAACAAAACGTAGTATTAGCAACAGAACTTGCTAAGGTACAACAAGAACTTATTAATATATATAATTCAAAAGGATATAAAGCTTTAAATAAAATATACAAATTAAAATCTAATATTAAAAAATAATTATGGTTATAAAACATGGATTTTATTGGCATAATTTGTTATAATTTTTGTTAGGTAATCGAAAGAGGTGTTTGTTTTGAAAAAAAACATTAAACAGGTTGTATTAAAAAACGCTATAGAAATAAAGAATGTTAATAAAAATTTTAAATTTTTTATTGATAAGCCAAGTACTTTAAAAGAAAGAATAGTTTTTTGGAAAAATAAAAATAAACATAATTCACATAAAGTATTAAAAGATATTAATTTGGAAATAAAAAAGGGTGAAACGGTTGCTTTAATTGGTACTAATGGTAGTGGAAAATCTACATTATTAAAATTAATGACTAAAATTATTTACCCAACTTCTGGTGAAATTATTACTAATGGAAAATTAACTTCATTGTTAGAATTAGGAGCTGGATTCCATCCTGATTTTACCGGTAGAGAAAATATATACTTTAATGCAGCAATTTTTGGATTAACAAGAGAAGAAATAGATAAAAGAATAGATGATATTATTGAATTTTCTGAATTGGAAGAATTTATTGATACGCCAATAAGAACTTATTCATCTGGTATGTATATGAGATTGGCTTTTTCAGTAGCAATTAATGTAGATGCAGAAATATTATTGATTGATGAAATATTAGCTGTTGGTGATCAACATTTTCAAGATAAATGTTTTAATAAATTAGCTGAATTAAGAGATAGTGATAAAACAATTGTAATTGTTTCACATAGTTTAAACTCAGTTAAGAAATTATGTAAAAGGGCAGTATGGCTTTATGAAGGTAAAGTAAAAATGGATGGCCCTGTTGACAAAGTATTAGATGAATATTTGAAAGTATGTAGTTAGGGTGATATAAGATGTTGAAGAATTTATATAATTATAGAGAATTGTTGAAAACTAACGTAAAAAAAGAAATAAGAGGAAAATATAAAGGATCTTTTTTAGGAGTACTATGGTCTTTTGTAAATCCTTTATTAATGACTTTAGTATATGCAATAGTTTTTCCATTTATATTAAAAAATGGTCCTGAACACTATACTACTTTCATTATTATTGGTGTAATACCTTGGAATTTTTTTACAACTGTAATAAGTCAAGGAACATTTACCATTTTAGGTAATGCGGGGATTATAAAGAAGGTTTATTTTCCACGTGAAATTTTACCTATATCAATTGCGACAAGTGGGTTAATTAATTTCTTGATTTCCTGCCCAATAATGTTTATATTTATGGCTTTTAGTGGTTTGGATTTTACATGGTATATATTATTTTTACCATTAATTGCATTAACTCAATATATTTTGGAATTAGCTATTATCTTTATTACTAGTTCTATAAATGTATATATAAGAGATGCAGAATATATAATAAACTTTGTTGTTTCAATGTTATTTTATGCTACACCAGTTTTATATTCAGCTGATGTATTTGGTGGTTCTGCTATGAGTATAATATTTAAGATAAATCCAATGGCAACTATAATTAATTGTTATAGGGATATATTATATTATGGAACTATGCCACATATTAAATCATTATTGGTAGTATTGTTAGCAAGTTTAATATTATTATATATAAGTATTAAAATATTTAAGAAGTTAGAAAAGGGTTTTGCAGAGGAGGTATAATATGAATAATCAACAAGATTTAAGTAAAATTATTGGAATTCAATTATATTCAATAACTGGCATATTGAACCCTCTTTTTTGTGTAAAAGGAACCCTAACTGATAAGAAATATGAAATAGTTTTGAAAGATGAAAAAAATAATATTATTGGCAAATATAAAGCTGATGACTCTGGTAATTTTATTATTAATATTTCTCTTAATAAAAAAGAGAAAAAAATAATATTTTTATTAAGAAAAAATAGTAAAATTATTGAGGTTTTCTCTATAAAAAATAATTTATTGAGAAGAGTAATAAATAAAATTAAAAGTATAGTAAAAAAAATAACATTTAAATTTAAAAATGTTTTTCGCATTTTGCATAAGGGAATAAGATTTGCTTGGAAAGAATATCATTTTTTGATACCCCCAGCTCTTTGGCCTAAATATTTTAGATTGTTTTTAAATAAACTTCATGGAGATAATCTTTTCTATGATCCATTTAATGTTTTTGAATATAATGAATGGTTAAAAAATAATACTACAATTACTGAATATAAGAAAATGAAATATGAACCTTTAATTTCAATTTTAGTACCTGTATATAATGTTAAAAAACAAGTTCTTAGTGAATGTTTAGATTCTGTTTTAAATCAAAATTATACTAATTTTGAAGTTTGTTTAGTTGATGATTGTTCAACTTTACCAGAAACTAAAGAAACATTAGAAGACTATTGTAATAAGGATAAAAGAATACGTGTAAAATACAGAACAAAAAACGGACATATTTCAGCTACTACAAATGATGCTCTAAAAATGGCAAAAGGTGAGTTTATTGCATTATTAGATAATGATGATTTATTAACAAAAGATGCATTGCTAGAAAATATATTATTATTGAATGATAATAAAAAATTAGATTTTATCTATTCTGATGAAGATAAATTGAATTTGAAAGGTGAATTTTGTGATCCACATTTTAAACCAGATTGGTCACCTGATACTTTGTTAAGTTTAAATTATATTTGTCATTTTGCAGTTATAAGAAAAAAAATGGTTGATAAGGTAGGCGGATTTGAAATAGGGCTTGAGGGAGCACAAGATCATGACTTGTTTTTGAAAATTTCTGAAGTCACTAATAACATTTCTCATATTCCTAAGATTTTATATCATTGGAGAATGGTACCTGGTTCTACTAGCATGAATATAAAGAATAAAGATTATGCAACTGACAAAGGTAAAATTGCAATTGAAAATGCATTGAAGAGAAGAAATATATTAGGACATGTAGAAAAAGATGAAATTAGTACATACTACAAAGTTATTTATGATGTTGTTAAAAAACCTTTAGTTAGTATTATTATTCCTACTAGAGATTATGTTGATATTTTAAAAACTTGTGTTGATTCAATATATGAAAAAACAAATTATGATAATTTTGAGATAATTGTTGCTAATAATGATAGCAAAGAAAAAGAAACATTTAATTTCTTTAATAAATATAAGAAAAAATATAGTAACTTTCATGTTGTGGATTGTATTATGGAATTTAATTATTCGAAAATAAACAATGTGGCAATAAAAAAATCAAAAGGTGATTACATTATTTTATTAAATAATGATACTGAAGTAATAACTCCTGAGTGGATTGACATCATGCTTGGGTATGCAATGCAAAAGCATATTGGTACTGTTGGTGTTAAATTATTATATCCTGATACAACTGTACAACATTGTGGTGTGTTACTCGGATTAGGTGGAGTAGCTTCTCATGCTTATCTTACTGAAAAAAGATCTGCATTAGGAATGTATGGTAGATTGAGAGTGCCATATAATTATGGTGCTAATACTGCAGCTTGTTTAATGATTGATAGAAAAAAATTAGCAAAGGTAAATTATTTGAATGAAGATTTGATGGTAGCTTATAATGATATTGATTTGAATTTAAAAATGTTAAATTTAGGATTATATAATGTTACATTACCTATGGTTGAATTGTATCATCATGAGAGTAAGTCACGTGGTTTAGATACAACTAACGAAAAATACAAAAGATTTTTGAAAGAAGAAACATATATGTTTGAAAAATGGTCTGATATTTTATTAAATGATCCATTTTATAATAAAAATTTTAGCTTACGTTGTTGGTTTGAATTAGAAAAAGGTGAAAGAATTTTACCTGATGAAACTAAAAAAATATTAAATAAATAATATATGGTGAGGTGCAATATGAAAAAAAAATCTAGACAAAAAATGAGACAAACAATTGGATATATATTACTGATATTGAGTTTAATAATACCGGCATTTATTGAGAAAATGATTCAGGGTAAATTTGTTGAAGAAAGATTTCTGACTATATTTTTTTTATTAGCTTTTATAAGTATTTGTTTTATTTTTGAAATGAAGAAATTATTTGAATTTTATTATAAAAAAAGATGGTTTATATGTATTGGTGTTTTGCTATTTGTTTTATTAATGGGTTTCAATACATCTTCTGTAAATTGTTTTGATAGTTATATTCA
Source organism: uncultured Muribaculaceae bacterium (assembly GCA_964542795.1). GTDB lineage: Bacteria > Bacillota_I > Bacilli_A > RF39 > UBA660 > JAAZHN01. Next base: position 6,758 of record CAZIUX010000008.1, on the reverse strand, counting down.
ACCAAATATTACTAGTGATAATTATAAACCAATATTTAATAGTTCACAAAGTATAAGAAGTGATGAATGGGCATCTGGAACTCCTTTAAAATTATCTCAATATAGAACAAGTAAACCATTATCAACAAATAATGATTTAATAATGGGAAAAACTTCCAATGTAACTTTTTATCCACAATATTCAAATAAATCTTTATCGGTATTATCTAATCCAAGATTATGGGGTGGATTAGTATTTGATGAAGCACGTAGTGTGACTGTTGATACAATGTTTGAATGGATAGTTTTATTTTTTGTTAGTTTCGAATTTTGCTTAATATTAACTGATAAGAATAAATTATTATCTTTGTTTGGTGCTATTGCCATTACATTTGCACCGCCTGTTGTATGGTGGAATGCATATAATTTACCATTATATGGTGAGGCGTTGGTTGTATTAGTATATAAATTTTTTAAGAGTAATAAAAATTGGCAAAAAATATTATTATCTCTGATTATTGGTTGGGTTTGTTCGTGTGATATTATGACAATGTATCCGGCTTGGTTAGTCCCATATTCATATGTTTTTTTAGGAATTATTATTTGGATATTTATAAAAAATATGCGAAAAGAGGATACAAAAATTACGATCATTGGAATTCTATTGGCTATTATTGTTGCAGCATTAATAATTTTACCAAATTACTTTAATAGTCTTGATATATTTAATATAGTTAGTAATACAGTTTATCCTGGAAAAAGATTTTCTGTTGGAAATGATGGAATGGCATATACTTTATTTAATTATATTGGTTCTTTATTCTATTGGCATAGGGGATTAATTAATTCCAGTGAAGCTTCACAATTTATTGGCTTTTTCCCTATTCCAATATTACTAGGTATATATTATTTGGTAAAAAGTAAAATTCAAAAACAAAAAATGGATTTATTAAGTTTAATTTTAATTATTATTTCTATAATTTTTACGATTGATGTTCTATTTAAAATACCTTTGTTAGCAAAAGTAACATTATTATATATGTGTCCTCCAGTTAGAATAACGGTTATTATAAATTATATTTGCTTATTACTGTTGTTGAGAATAATGGCTAAGAACAATACTAAAATATTAAAAAAATCTAAATTGATAATTTCTGGCATATTGGGGTTGATAGCTACTTTTATAGCAATTAATATTTACAAAAACCATTTTGAATCATATTTTATGGGAAAAATACCTTATTTAGCAATATCATTATTTTTAGTATTATTTATTTTGTTAATAATTAATCATAAAAAATTAAATTATATTTTTATTTCAATATTATCATTTGTAATATTAGTAGGTAGTCTTCAAATAAATCCAATTAATGTTGGAGTTGATATATTGTATGAAAAACCGTTGGCGAAAGAAATAAGAAATATTGTAGAAAAAGATAAAAAATCAATATGGGCAACTATTGGAACATCTTATGTTGTTAATAATTATATAGTTGTAAATGGTGGTAAAACAATAACCTCAACTAATATATATCCAAATTATAATTTGTGGAAAAAATTAGATGATTATAAAAAATATGATGATGTAATAAATCGCTTTGCATATTTTATGTGTGATTTTACTGAAGAAAAAACATTCTTTTATTTAAATCAAGCTGATTTAGTAACTTTATTTATTAATCCAAAAGATGTCGAAACTCTAGGAATTGATTATTTAGTATCTTTACGTGAATTAGAAAGTTATGGCAATGATGATATAAGATTTGAAAAAGTGTATTTTGAAGATGGTATGTATATATATCATGCTAAGTATTAGAAGGTGATTTTATGAAGACAATAAATAAAAAAGTTATATTTGTAATTCCAGCTCATAATGAGGAAAAAAATATTAGAAATGTTATTAATGATATTAAAAAAAATGTTCCATATGCTGATATTGTAATAACAAATGATTGGTCTACGGATAATACTAAACAATTAGTAGAAAAAGAGGATGTTGTATTATTAGATATGCCATTCAATGTTGGATATGCAATGGCTGTTCAAACAGGAATAAAATATGCTTGTGAAAATAATTATGATTATGTTATTCAATTTGATGGTGATGGGCAACACCTTGCTAGTGAGGCAGAAAAACTATTCAAAAAAATGGAAAAAACTAATGCTGATATTGTTATTGGTTCAAGATTTTTAAAGAAAACTGATTATAAACATCCATTTTTTAGAAGAGTTGGTACTAAAACTTTTTCTTGGATAATAAAGGTGTTTTGTAGAAAGAAAATTACTGATCCAACTTCTGGATTTCAATGTTTGAATAGAAAGGTTATTGAAAAATATTCTAGAATGCAAGGATATCCTGAATTTCCAGATGCAAACTTGATAATAGATATGTTATTAAATGGTTATAAAATAGAAGAAGAATCTGTTATTATGAAAGAAAATAATACAGGTGTTAGTATGCATGGTGGTTTATGGAAACCTTTTAAATATATTGTAAAGATGTTTTATACAATAACTTTTATTTTAATAACTCATTTATTTTCAAGAGGGGGTAATAACTAATGAAAAACGAATATTTTATTGTAATAACAATATTATTAATTATTTTTTTGATTAGAAGCATTGTAAAAAGTAGACTTGCTGTAAAGGAGAGTTTCTTTTGGTTAGCTGGTAGTTTTGTTGCACTTATTTTATCTATTTTTCCTAAATCTATTGATATTATTGGTAAAGCCTTTGGTGTAGCATATGCACCAACATTATTTTTAGTAATTTGTGTATTATTTTTAATGTTTATTGGATTTAGAAATAGTAAAAGAATAGCAGAGCAACAAGAAAAGATTGTAGAGTTGTCCCAACAGGTTGCAATTTTAAAAGAGGAGATTAAAAAATGGAAAAAATAAGTATAGTTATACCAGTCTATAATGTAAAAGAATATATTTCAGATTGTTTAAATTCATTAATTAATCAAACTTATACAGATTTGGAAATTATTTGTGTGGGTGAAAAAGACCATGAAGATGAATCATATGATATAGTAAAAAAATATGTAAAAAACGATTCTAGAATTAAGTTTTTTCTTTGTCCAAGAAAATATGTAGGTGCTTCTAGAAATTTTGGATTGGATGAAGCAACTGGAAAATATATATTGTTTATGGATAGTGATGATTCATTAGAGTTAGATGCCATTGAAACTATGTATAATAATTTAAAAAAACATAAGTCAGATGTTGCTTGCTGTGGATTTACTAGAATAGATTATGCAACAAAAAAAGTATATAGTAAAGAAATGATAAAATTTGATTATGATTACATTGATATTAATGAAAAAACAATCAATGAATGTGCTTTTATTAGCTCATGTGTATGGGGAAAATTAATGAAGGCATCAATTGCTAAAAAAATTAGATTTGTTGAAGATAATATTCAAGGTGAAGATTTAATGTATATATTACAAGTTTTTCCGTTGTTAAAGAGAATTTCTTTTACAAAGACTACAGGATATAATTATATGGTTCATCCTGGTTCTTTAACTTTTACTAAGCCTAAAGATTCAATCGAAAAGTTCAAAAATGAAATGATCAATATTGGTGAATTATATGAAAAAAAATATAAAAATTATATTAGTTTATTTAATTTAATGAGTTTTATTCATATTGGAATAGCATTGCCACATAGAGTGTCACAAACTAAATCTGATAATACTAAAAAATATATAAAAGAAACAAAAAAGTATATGAATACTTATGTACCTGGTTGGAAAAAAATAAAAATTAAGCAAAGACAAAAATTTACTTTTAAGTGTTTTTCAATTTGGATTTTAAAAATTATGTATCAATTAAATATATTTATTCTTTTTGTATGGATATATAATTTTATGATAGGTAAATTAAAAATAGATATAAAATGGTAGTTTGTAGGTGATATGTAATGATATATTTTAAAATGATGGGTGGATTAGGAAACCAATTGTTTCAATATGCAACTTTGAAAAGTTTAATGATAGAAAATAAACAAAGTGGAGCAATAGAGGTAAAAAACATTTCTGGAATAAAAAAAAGATCACATAATGTTTTTACGTTAGATAAATTTAATATTGATAATAATATTGAAATAATAAACAAAAAACATAGTTTGAAAAATTCATTTAATTATTTTGTTTATTGTTTTTATTGTGTTTTTTTTCAAAAGGGTAAACATGGAATAAAATTTGAAAAGAAGATTCAACCCATTATTAATAAACTGGGTTGTTATTGCATTCCAGATGGATATATAAAAATTAATAAAATGTCTAATAAGAATAATTATGTAATAGGATATTTTCAAGCATTAAAATATTTTAAAAAATATGAGAAAGAAATTAGAAATGATTTGAAAGTTATTACACCTGTCGAGAAACAAAATAGTGAATTGATTAAAGATATAAAGAAGAATATTTCTGTATGTGTTCATATTAGAAGAGGAGACTATGTAGGAACTGATTATGATGTTTGTACAGTAGATTATTATTGTAAGGCAATGAATGAAATGAAAAAGAAGTTTCCAAATTGCAAATTTTATTTATTTTCCAATGATATTAATTGGGTAAAAGATAATATTAAAGATTCTAATATAATTTATGTTGATAAAAATAATTCTAATTATGAGGAATTGAGATTAATGTATTCATGTAAACATTTTATTATGTCTAATTCATCATTTAGTTGGTGGGCTCAATTTTTGTCAGACAATTCTAAAAAGGTTGTTTATGCTCCATCTAGGTGGATGAAAAATGATACTGATTTTAGTGAAATATACGATGATAGATGGAATTTATTGTAGTATTATGTTGAATCTAATGATACAATGTACGTTAGAATGAAAACGTTTATTGTATAAATTAAATATGAAATAATGAGGTGAAAAAATGAAAAATATCGAAAAAAAGAATTTTATTTGGAATATGTTAGGTTCTATGATATTTGGATTTACTTCATTATTATTTTTAATGATTGCAACAAGAATTAATGGAATCGACGTTGCAGGAGATTTTGCATATTGTTTTGCTACAGCTTGCATTTTGTATACTGTTGCAGCTTATGCTGGCAAAACATTTCAATTAACAGACAAGTCTAAAAAATTTTATGACAGTGATTATATATATAATAAAGCATATACATGTGTATTGGCTATTTTATTTTCTTTAATATTTGCATTATTAACTAAATTAAATTTAGGAAAAATATTATTATTATTAACTTTAACTATTTATAGATCTTCAGATGCATTTATTGAAGTATTTCATGCCGTAACACAAATAAATGGTGAATTATATAAAGTAGGAAAATCACTTTTTTTTAGAACAATTGCAATAATAGGAACATTTTTATTATTAGATTATTTTACCAATAGTATATATATTGCTACTTTGAGTTTAATATTAATTAATTTTTTATTTTTTATATTTTATGATTATCCAGTTGCAAAGAAAAATCTAATAGTAAAAAAATATTCTTCTATTAGAAATAAAAAATTATTTATTGATGGCTTTTTTGTGTTTATTTTTTCTTTTTTATCTATATATTTACCAAATGCTCCAAAATATTTGTTGGAATTTAATTATGATTCATCAATTCAAGGTATATATGGAATAATTGTACTTCCTGCTTCTTTTATTGCATTAGTTGCTAATTATATGGTTCAACCATTTTTAGTAAAAATAGCAGAAAATATAAAAGAAAATAAAATTAATAATTTAAAAAAATTATTATTAAAATTGTCATTAGCAATAATTATATTGGGATTAGTTTGTATAATTGGTGGTTGGCTATTGGGAATACCAATTCTTGAATTATTATATGATGTTGATTTAGGAAAACAGAAAATCAATTTTATTATTATATTAATTGGTTCAATTTTTTATGCATTATCGGTTTTATTATATTCTGTATTGATTGCAATGAGAAAAAGCAAAATGCAATTATTATCTTTAGTAATTGATTCTATTTTGGGAATAATAATATGCTATTGGTTAATAGGTGAATATGAATTGTTTGGTGCTTCATTATCTTATTTATTAATAATGTTAATACAATTTTTACTATACTATTTACTTATCATTTACTATTTTAAAAAATTTGGTGTGAAACATGAAAAATTATGATTATAAATTGATATTGTAAAAAGTATTGCATTAATTTTAGTAGTAATATTACATATTAATATTTTAAATTTACCATCTAATAAATTAAAAATTATTTTTGAAAATAGTAGGAAGGGTAATTTATGAAAAGGAAAAATGGTATCGATCTATTAAGAATTTTATCTATGGTTATGGTTATATCTTTACATTTTTTAGGTAGAGGTAATTATCTAAGTTGTTCTACTGGAAAATATTTTTATTTTGTATGGGGAATAGAATTTTTATGTTTTTCTGCTGTTAATATTTATGTTTTAATAACAGGATATTTTCTTTCAAAAAAAGATAAAATTAGTATCAAAAAAATAATAGATTTTATGTTGCAAATTTGGATTATTGATTTAGTAGTAACATTTATTTTAGTAAAAACAAATTTATATACATTAGATAATTCTGATTATATAAAACTTTTATTTCCATTTATCTCTAAGTCAAATTGGTTTTTTAGTTGTTACATAATATTATATTTGTTTCATCCTTTTTTAAACAAGCTAATTAATTGTTTGAAAGTAAATGAATATCGTTATTTGATAGTATTAATGTTTATTTTATTTTCATTTTTAATAACTGTTTCACCAGATGTGAGTTGGACTTTTGATGATAC